>NZ_BAAACY010000064.1:0-39863 GCF_039521925.1 Virgibacillus salarius
CCGAACGCAATCCAGCCAATCAGCTGCATAGTATAAACTCTAACTTTTGGGGGTAACCACCTAATTAGTTAAAATTAATTATCGTTCGTTTTTGATGAAAATTATAATTTAGCACCTGAAATAGGCGAGACTCCGGCGGGAACAGCACGCGTCCGAAGATCCGCTTGATAACGTGTTTTTCTTTACCAGGTTAGCTGAGGCCGTGCCCACGGAAAGAGCGTATAGTTTCACAGTGCGGCGATGATAATCCTATTGATAACATGATTATTCGTATTTTGAGTAAAGAAGTTGTGTTTTGTCTCAGCTTCCTTAATATCAATTCATATCTATTTCCATATAAATCGTATTCGTTGGAGTCATTACAGCCTGATCACTTGTTAAATCTACGATCGTTTCTTTAAATTCCTCTTCTTGACCAATTTCAACGAAGACTACAAACTCTACTTTGTCTGAATAGTTTATCCCCTCTAATCGATATTTGGAACGACGAATTTCATGTTCTAGCTTCCCTGATTGCGTATAATCAACCGTAACCGAAAAACCTTGCATCCGTTGACGTTTTACTACACCAGTAGTCTTAATCGCTTGTGAAGTAGTACTTCCGTAGGCGCGGATTAAACCACCAGCACCTAATTTTATACCACCAAAATAACGGGTAACAACCACAACCGTATCCTTTAGGTGTTGTTTTTTTAATACTTCTAGTATTGGAACACCAGCAGTCCCGCTTGGTTCACCATCGTCGTTTGCCTTTTGAATTTGATCATGTTCACCTACTAGATAGGCTGAGCAATTGTGTGTGGCATCATGATGCTTCTTTTTTATTTCTTGGATAAATGACTGTGCAGCTTCTTCTGTCTCTACACGCTTAACGTAGCCGATAAAACGAGATTTTTGGATGGTTAGCTCATCTCGACCTTCAAGTTTTACTGTTAAATAACTATCTAGCACCTGTGTTCACTCCTCCTATTCAAGCATGATAGAATAAGGGATATAAAAATTAACATACCATAAGAAAAAAGTTTCACAATAAATAATCACTAAGTATGCAAAAAGACCCTATAAAAAATATTAATATGTGCGTATAATTATAACATAGGTTGGTGGATAATGATGGCGCAGAAAATCAGTGATAGAGCATTAGATTATATTATCAATGAAATGATTGAAGTGGTTGAGAACAGCAAAGATGAAATTTTTAACATTAGTGAAGAAGCTAGAAATGAACATGAACATCTCGTTAAGGAATTGAAGGAAACAAAGGTCAAGGTAATGCAACATATCGAAGACGGGGATCAGCTCGAGCAAAAAGTCCGATTTTCTCGACAACGGTTAGCTGAAGTTAGCAAATATTTTGATCGTTATTCTGAAAATGAGATACGAGAAGTGTACGAAATGACACATGCCATGCAAACAAAGCTAGCTGTTCTGCGTCAGGAAGAAAGTGTTTTACGTGAAAAGCGAGACGATCTGGAGCGAAGGTTGATTTCTTTAAATCAGACGATAGAGCGAGCAGAAGGATTGGCTGGGAAAATCTCTGTCGTACTAAATTATTTACATGATGATTTTCGACAAGTGAACGAAATGATTGAAGAAGCAAAGGAAAAACAAGAATTTGGTCTGAAAATTATTGAAGCACAGGAAGAAGAACGAAGAAAGATTTCTAGAGAAATACATGACGGCCCAGCACAAATGCTTGCGAATATCCTCTTGCGTTCTGAATTGGTAGAAAGAAATTTCCGTAAGCAGGATATCGATCAAGGACTTATTGAGATTAAGAGTGTTAGGAAGATGATCCGCTCTTCTTTATATGAAGTACGTAGAATTATATATGACCTTAGACCAATGGCGCTTGATGATTTAGGACTAATACCTACGATAAAAAAATATGTCGCTACTATTTCTGACTATAACGATTTGAAAATTGAGTTTACATCTATGGGAGAAGAAAAGCGATTAAATCAGAAATATGAGATTGCTTTTTTTCGGCTCGTACAGGAAGCGCTACAAAATGCGGTAAAACACGCTGAAGCATCGTTAATTCAGGTTAAGCTTGAAATAGCAAAAAATAATTTAACGATGATTATTAAAGATAATGGAAAGGGATTTGACCCATCCATGAAGCGAGATAAGTCGTTTGGATTAATTGGAATGCGTGAACGCGTAGAGATGCTAGAAGGAAAAATGGATATTAAATCCATGATAGGAAAAGGTACAACTATCTCCATTAAGGTTCCCTATGTACCCTCATAGCGGTATAATAGGTTAAATAGAGTTTTATCTCACCTTACTTAAAATAAAGAGAGAACATAGTTCTATCATAGTAAACTACTAGGGTAAATGAATAGAATAAGATGTAGGAGGAACATAACGATGAACACAGAAAGAAAAATACGTATTGTATTAATTGATGATCATAAGCTATTTCGTGAAGGAGTAAAGAGAATATTAGACTTTGAGCCTTCTTTTGAAGTTGTAGCAGAGGGCGACGATGGATCAATCGCAGCTAAGCTGGTTAAGGAAAATAATCCTGATGTCGTATTAATGGATATAAATATGCCAAATATGAATGGGGTACAGGCAACATCTGATTTAGTTCGTTATTTTCCAAATACAAACGTTATTATTCTATCGATACATGATGACGAAAGCTATGTGACCCATGCTTTAAAAACAGGGGCGCAAGGATACTTACTAAAAGAAATGGATTCAGATGCATTAATTGATGCGATAAAGGTTGTTAGTGACGGTGGTTCCTACCTTCATCCAAAAGTTACACATAATTTAGTTATGGAATATCGGAGACTTGCTAAAGAAAATGCCTCTAATATTTCAGAAAATGGTATTGAATATCGCAAGCCATTACATTTATTAACAAAAAGAGAATGTCAAGTATTACAGCTGTTAGCAGATGGAAAAAGCAACCGTGCAGTAGCAGAAACGCTGTATATTAGTGAAAAAACGGTTAAGAACCATGTTAGTAACATTTTACAGAAAATGAATGTAAATGACCGTACACAAGCTGTTGTTTCAGCGATACGAAAAGGTTGGGTTGAAGTAGTCTAGCCATTCACATGATGTTCTGCTACATTTCCTTTTTAATATATGATAGATGTTTACTCTGATACTACGTAAGAAGGTATCAGAGTTATTTTTTTATCGTATATTTTTGCTTGCTAATACGAAGTCCTGTATATTATAATTCATTCGCTCTATGAATATGAATCCATTTGGTGATAGTTTCCGGCATAGTATCTGTATCAGCTTTAAAGGAACCATAGAAATGCTCCAATTACCTTCGTTTTAACTTGAAGTATGCACGTGCTTTTTTCACTTTACTGATGCATTTTTTAATAGGTTCATGTAAAATAAATGAGTGTAATATAACATTAGTGCTAGTTAACGTGCAGCAGTTAGTAGCGACGTTTTTTTGTGAATAGAGTATGGAAACAGGGCAGATGACAGAAACTATTGAAACGCTATTTTTTAGCTACGAAATATATAAAATAGAATTAATACCAATGTCGGATTTATCCCGCATATAACTGGCAGTAAGATCCGCACTTTAAGCAATAAAGTGAAACCAATATGGGTAAGTGTGGAACAACTGCCAGTAAATGTCCGATTGGTTTAAGGGCCTTTAGGTCATACCCTTGTGGTACTAACCATCCGTGGGGAAAAACAAAACCCCCACGGATGGAAGTTTCACTTTATCCCGCATATAACTGGCAGTAAGATCCGCACTTTAAGCAATAAAGTGAAACGAATATGGGTAAGTGTGGAACAACTGCCAGTAAATGTCCGATTGGTTTAAGGGCCTTTAGGTCATACCCTTGTGGTACTAACCATCCGTGGGGAAAAACAAAACCCCCCACGGATGGAAGGTTCACTTTATATAACAGTTACTACAAACACATGAAAATTATTCAAATAGTACTAATTTGATGACCGTAAAACATTAGTAAAGAGGAGAAGGTGTCATGAAAATCGCTGTAATGACAGATAGTACAGCTTACATAACCAAAGATGTTCGTGAAGAAAAACAGATACATATGGTTCCTTTAAGCGTTCAGTTTGAAGAAGCATCCTTTCAAGAAGAAATAGATATTACAACCGATCAATTTTACGAGAAATTAAGAGAGGTAAAGGAACTTCCAAAAACATCACAGCCATCTATAGGGTTAATCACGTCCAAATTAGAAGAATTAGCCAAGGATTATGATGCGGTCATATCTATTCATCTTTCTAGTGGTATTAGTGGTACGTATCAAGCAGTTGCAAGTGCAGGAGAAATGGTTGAAGGTATAGAAGTGTATCCCTATGACTCTGAAATAAGCTGTATGGCACAGGGGTTTTATGTATTAGAGGCAGTTGAAATGATACAAGAAGGTAAACAACCAACGAAAATTATGGAACGCCTTGATGAAATAAAGTCATCACTACGGGCCTATTTCATGGTAGATGACCTAAGTAATTTACAACGTGGTGGAAGGTTAAATGGTGCCCAAGCAATCGTAGGGAGCTTATTACAGGTTAAGCCAATCTTACATTTTGTTAATAAAATAATTGTTCCTTTTGAAAAAATCCGTACAAAGAAAAAAGCAATTAATCGGATCCTAGGATTATTGGATGAGGATGCAGGTGAAGGCAAGCAATTAAAAGTTGTTTTTATCCATGCAAACGCTGAATCAGATGCCATTGCGTTGCAAAAAAGCTTTTTGGAGAAGTATCCAGAGATGGATACTTCGATTAGCTACTTTGGTCCTGTTATTGGAACACACCTCGGTGAAGGTGCACTCGGTGTAGGCTGGTATAAGAAATAAGCTTCAACTTATGGAGCTGCCTAATATGCAGCTCCTGTCTACTCATTGGAAGGATAGCTCTATCGTAAAGCCTCAATTTCTCCATAAAAACTATCATTCATTTTTTACTGAATTACCCTCTACCACTTCTTTATCCTCGCATATAACTGGCAGTAAGCCCCCACCTTAAGCAATAAAGTGAACCACTATGGATAAGAGTGGGATCAACTGCCAGTAAATGTCCGATTGGTTCACCTAACAATCCAAAACCCCCCCACGGATTGAAGCTTCACTTTATCTATAATTAGATAACCATACTTTTTAGAGAAAGGAAGTGATTTTATTTGCAGCAAATGAAGGCTCTCCATTTAGATACCATCGCCTTATTACTCTCCGGAAAGTTACTATTAAGAAAAGAGATACCTCTAGATGATAGACAATTTCACACACTCCTAAATCATCGCCTTATTACTCCAGTACCATCAATAGTACGTGAGCGTTTTACTTGGAAATGCCAGCGTTGTGGTAATCGACATAGATTTTTATTTTCTAGCCTTGATAAAGCTTCTATCTATTGTAGAAAATGTATTGAGATGGGAAAAGTTATTAAATCTGAATGCCTTTATATATGGAGTGGAGCCATACCAACTTGGAAAAAATATGAAGCTGCTTGTTCTTGGAACGGAGAATTAACACTTGCGCAGGCTAAAGCAGCAGAACGCATTGTACAGACTATACAGAAACGGGAAAGCACCTTGCTCATTTGGGCTGTTTGTGGAGCTGGAAAAACTGAGATGCTTTTTCCAGGAATGGAGGAAGCTCTCCGGTATGGAATGAGAATTTGTATAGCAACCCCCCGAACAGATGTTGTTCTAGAATTAAAACCTCGTATTAAAAAAGCATTTTCAACTGTACCTATAGATGCATTATATGGGGGGAGTAAAGTTAAATTAGCAACTGCTCAAGTGGTTATCTGTACTACTCATCAGCTCTTACGTTTTCAACATGCCTTTGACTTAATAATTATCGATGAAATTGATGCATTCCCTTATCATAAGGATCCATCCCTTGCTTTTGCCGCTAAGCGAGCAAAGAAGCTAAACAGCACTACCATCTATTTAACCGCTACACCCAGATTGAAATTCCGATTACAAATGGCAACAAAGCAATTGTCGTATACTTTTGTCCCAATAAGATTTCATGGATATCCACTACCAATTCCAAAATTAAAACTATGTAGATCATTAAGAAAAAACCTTCAATATTCAACTCCACCACCAGCACTACTTCACTGGATACAACAGAGGGAAAATAAAGGTAGACAGCTACTCATTTTTTTACCAACGGTAGAAATCATGAGAAAATTTGAAAAATCGCTTACGACGTTTTTTCTAAAGCATGGGATTATTATAATGCCCTCGGCATTAAGTTGCGTACATGCTCAAGATGAAGATAGGAATTGGAAGATCAAACAATTTCGTGAAAAAGAAATCCAAGTATTATTGACAACTACTATTTTAGAACGTGGTGTTACGTTTCCAGCTGTTGATGTTGCTGTGCTTGATGCAGGACATGAAGTATTCGATGAAGCGGCCCTTGTCCAAATCGCAGGGCGGGCTGGAAGAAGTTTTGATGATCCTACCGGTGAAATTATTTTCTTTCATGACGGTAAAACAATAGCTATGATCAAAGCAGTTGAAATGATAAAAGAAATGAATAAACAGGGAGGGTTTTAAAAAATTGTATTGTTTATGGTGCTCCGAACCAATCATACAGCAGCTGACCTGGCAAAATTTCTTTTTTCCAGATATAAAAAAACTATGTGTGTATTGTGACTCACTGTTAGAAAAAATTGATGGGGATCGTTGCCACAAATGTAGTCGACAATGTGATCAAGCAATATGCTTCGATTGCCAAAGGTGGGAAAAGGAGAAGGAACGTGATACACTCTTTTTTAATTATTCTATTTTTCAATATAATATATTTATGCAAGAACTTATTGCGAAATGGAAATATCGTGGAGACGTTGAACTGGGCAATATATTCCGCGACGCAGTGAGAAAGGGGTTTACTCCTACATTTGCTGCCATGAAAAAACATGCGATAGCCGTACCTATTCCATTAAGCAAAGATAGGGAAAAAGAGCGTGGTTTTAATCAAGCAAAAATTTTAGCAGATTTTCTACCAATTAAATCTGAACTCGTATTGCATCGTATGGAAGGTGAAAAGCAATCGAAAAAATCGAGAAAAGAAAGAATTCAGTCGATAAATCCATTTACCATTACTAAAAGTATTAACAAACCAGTCATACTTGTCGATGATATATATACAACCGGAACGACGCTAAGACATGCAGGAAAAGTGCTAAAGGAGAATGGTTGTCCGGAGGTTTTTGGTTTTACCTTAATTAGGGGTTAAAGTACGAAAAAATATATATGTAAATGAAAAGAGGGAATTTTCAATGGCTGAATTGGCAAATTGTTCTCGTTGTGACAACTTATTTGTAAAAGGAGTTCGTGATATTTGTCAAAATTGCTACAAACGGGAGGAAGAGGCATTTCAAAAGGTTTATCAATTTTTACGACAGCGCAAGAATCGAGAGGCGACATTAAGTGAAATTGTTCAACAAACAGGAGTTGATGAAGAGCTAATCATCAAGTTTGTGAAGGAAAAAAGGCTTCGACCCACCGAATTTCCGAACGTGGGATATCCGTGTGAAAAATGTGGGGAAGTCATTACATCAGGAAAACTATGTCAACGTTGTTCAGAGAAATTAAAACAAGAGCTACAGCGATATGAGGAACATGAGCAGCGGATGAAACAAGAACAAAAAAAAGACAAGGTTAAAACATACTATATGTTTGATAAATAATATTTTTCCTTAAACTTTCCGGTATAACAACCGATATTAATAATGATAAAATGGATACCGGTTATAGCTTTCAAAAGAGGTGAGTGGAAGTGAAAATTAATGGATTGAATCAACCTAATTATAATCCGTATAAACAACAAATAAACAAACAAGTGGAAGTAAAACACGATATGAAAAAAGATCAAATTGAAATTTCTAATCAGGCAAAGCAATTACAGGAAGACGAAAAACCGAATCCTGCTCGTTCAGCACGTGTTGAGAAATTAAAAGAAGCGGTTGAAGCGGGAGAATATAAACTGAATTATGACAAAACAGCTGAAAAAATGATTGATTTTTGGTCAGGAAAATAAAGCACTACCAAATGTAGTAAAAAGGTATGGGCAGGGAGAATGATGATTGAATCGAGCATTTATCTGTTACGAAGAGAATTCACTGCCTACTAATCTGTCAAAAAATAAATGAAGTTCTGAATAGGGAGGATTGTCATTGACTTTGCAAAAAATAAAAGAAGCCATGGATGTATTGGTTGACCTTCACCATAAGCTGATTGAGCTTTCAGAACTAAAAACTGATCTATTAAAAAAAGGATCTTTAGAGGAACTACAGGGATTGTTAGTTAAAGAAAGGAAGCTTATTCGGAAAACGGAACAAGCAGAAGCGGACCGAATTCAGGCTGTAAATTCATGGTTTCAAGCTATGGATGTAGCCAGTGAAGATAAAACAATATCCACCATACTTGAAATTGCTAAAGATGGTCATGAGAAAAACGAGTTAGCGACAGTGACAACAGTATTAACACAGGCGATTACGAAATTAAAACAGCTAGAGCAGCTTAATCACGCTTTAATAAATCAGTCTATGCAATTTGTACAACTATCACTGGATGTTATGAGTCCAACCATACGCAATATTAATTACGGAAATAAGAATGAAAAAAACACGGATACAGCAAAACGTTCCGTATTTGACTCGAAAGCGTAAACGAATTCGTTAGGAGGTAGCACATGAGTACATTTCACGGATTAGAAATGGCAAAACAGGCACTTTTTGCTCAACAATCTGCACTTTATACAACAGGCCACAATATATCAAATGCAAATACAGAGGGATATACAAGACAACGGGTTAATTTTGAGACCATGAACCCGTATCCTTCAGGTTCTAGAAATAGACCTCAAATACCAGGGCAAATGGGGACTGGCGTACAGGCAGGATCTGTTCAGCGTGTTCGTGATCAATTTTTAGATTATCAATACCGTGCTGAGAGTAGTAAATCTGGCTATTGGGCAGCAAGAGCAGATGCACTAAGTCGTATGGAAGGAGTTTTAAATGAGCCTTCAGATAGTGGACTCTCTCATACGATTGATCAGTTCTGGAATGGCTTACAAGATTTAGCTGTCAATCCAGATAACTCAGGTGCTAGATCAGTAGTAGCTAACCGTGGTCTTGCAGTAGCTGAGACATTCAATTATCTATCCGAATCATTATCATCGATTCGCTCTGATTTGAAGAACCAGATTGATACATCTGTAAAAGAAACAAACGCATTATTAAGGCAAATTCATAATATTAACGAACAAATTAAAGAGCTTGAGCCACATGGTTACTTACCAAATGACTTATACGATGAAAGAGATCGTTTAATTGATGAGCTTTCTAATAAAATGAATATTAAAGTTACTTACTCCAAAAGTGGCGAAGGCTCTCCAGAAATTGCTGATGGTATGGCAACGATAGAAGTTGTAAATGAAAAAGGGGAACCATTTAACCCAAGTGTTGTGTTAGTCAATGGTCAAACTGGTCAAGAGCAAGTAAATGAAATAGAGGTAACATATGGTAATGATTCTTATGCTGCCGTGAGTGGAATTTCAGTCAATGGTCAGCAATTAGATGTAATGAATACGAATGGCTCACTAAAAGGATTCATAGATTCATATGGTCATGATTTTGATGGTGATGGGGATGTAACTGGTACATATACCGACATGCTAGCTGATCTTGATAAACTAGCTAATACGTTAAAAGAAGAATTTAATAAGGTTCACCATAACGGAAAAGCGCTTGATGGGTCTGATGGAATTGACTTCTTTGTGTTTAAAGATGGAAAAGATGGAGCGGCAGGAATTACGGTCAATAAAGACATTTTGGATGACCCAGATTTAATTGCTGCAAGTACAAATGATACGGATGGAGAAGGTGCAAATGCACTGAATTTAGCTGAAGTATTTAATAATAAGAATTTGAATGGAAACCCATTGGGAGAGAGTACTTCGATCAACAGTTTCTATCAGTCATTAATTGGCGAAATGGGTGTTAAAGCTCAAGAGGCAAATCGAATGACGAACAACACAGCCATTCTTCGTTCTCAAGTGGAAGATCAACGTATGGCGGTGAGTAGTGTTTCGTTAGATGAAGAAATGTCAAATATGATTAGGTTTCAGCACGCTTATAATGCTGCAGCAAGAAGCATGACTACAATGGACGAGATGTTAGACAAAATCATAAATAGTATGGGACTTGTTGGAAGGTAGGGGAAAATAATGCGAATTACGCAAAGTATGCTTTCAAATAATATGCTCCGTAATTTATCAAATAGCTATGCGAAGCTTGATCAATATATGGATCAGGTAAGTACAGGGAAAAAAATAAATCGCCCTTCTGATAATCCAGTAATAGCGATGAAAGGGATAAATTTTCGCAGCCAAGTAAATGAAGCTGAGCAATATATGCGAAATACAGGTGAAGTTCATAACTGGATGGACAATTCTGATGCTGCTTTAGATAAAGCAACACAAACAATGCAAAAGTTAAGAGAATTAGCTGTTCAGGCTAGCACTGGTACTTACGATGAAGAAGAACGAGAAAATATAAAAAAAGAGGCTGAACAGTTAAAGGAACATTTAATTAATATAGCCAATACGCAAGTAAATGGGAAGTATATATTTAACGGTACGAATACAACAGAGCCCCCATACGACGCAACAAATGGATTTAATGCTAATACGGATCCAATAAAAATACCGGTTGCAGCTGGTACTGAACTTCAAGCAAACGTAAATGGAGAAGAAGTATTTGGTAACGAACTTTTTGATAAAATAGATACCTTCATAGAAAATCTTGGGAACGATAACCAAGCTGGTATTGGAGCAAGTATTGAAGATCTTGATACTGGTATTAATCAAATAGTTAACGCCCGTGCAGATTTAGGTGCAAGGATGAATCGCTTGGAGCTTGTTGAAAATCGACTAAGTGAACAAGAGATCATTGCAAAGAAAACAATGGCTGAAAATGAAAGTGTAGATTATGAAGAGGCAATAACCAATTTAATTACACAGGAAAGCTTACATCGTGCAGCATTGTCTGCAGGTTCAAGAATTATTCAGCCTTCACTTATTGATTTTCTTCGTTAACATTTTATAAGCCCTGCCCCTTTTGGGTGACAGGGCTTTTGTACATAATGAAAGGAAGTAGTTAGTAATGAAATTTCCTCAGCTACGCATGCATTCACAAATGGCTAAAATTCAAATCGAACAGATTCCTGGCGATCAAACTATTCGACAGCCGAAAGCAGATTTGTCAATACAACAGCCAAGAGCAGAAGTTACCATTACAAAGACTCCTTCCAAGCTGGAAATTGACCAAACTAAAGCTTTTGCTGATATGAACCGTATGTCTATTATAAAAAGGAATGAGCAATTCGCCGAAAAAGGAAAAAGCGCAGTTCTGGAAGGAATGGGACGACGTGCTCAGCAGGGGACGGAATTAATGAAGATAGAACGTGACGGGGATTCCATAGTGAATCAAGCTGTACAAAATTCACAATCCCCACAAAAATCTTTAGGGATAGCCTTTATTCCTTCCCTTTTTTCTGTAAAAGTCAATTATCAACCATCAAAGGTACATATTGATGTAAAAACCAATAAACCGATCATTGAAGCAAAACAGAATAAAGTGGAGCACCACTATAAACAGGGAGAAGTAGCGGTAAGTATGAAGCAGTACCAGGATTTAACCATTGAAGTTGTTAATCTTTATGCTTAGGAGAGGGGAAGTAATATGCGTATTGAAACGAAGTACTTTGGAGAGGTAGCTATAGAATCAACAAGTGTTCTTGACTTTCCATCAGGAATACCAGGATTTAATCATGAAACACAATTTGTTTTGCTTGATTTTCCCGATAATCCATTATTTCAAATTCTTCAGTCTACTACTAGTAAAGAAACTGCTTTTATTGTAGTAAACCCTTATCATCTTTATGAAGAATATACGTTGAATTTGGATGAAAGTATAATAGAGATACTTCAATTATCTAGTGAAGAGGAAGTAGTTGTCCTTTCGATTGTTACATTAAAAGCACCTTTTACTTCTAGTACCATTAATTTAAAAGCACCAATCATTATAAATTCTGTTAAGAATAAAGGAAAGCAATTAATTATAAATACAGATGAATATCCGACAAGAGCACCGATTTCACCAAAGCACTCTTCGAAAGTGAAAGGGGAATAAAAGATGCTTGTATTAACTCGCAAAGTAAATGAGTCCATCCAAATAGGGGAAGATATTGAAGTTAAAGTACTCGCTGTTGATGGAGATCAAATAAAAATTGGAATTGGTGCTCCAAAATCAATCGATATTTATCGCAAAGAGCTTTATTTAGACATAAAAGAAGAAAATAATCAGGCTGCTAACATCTCTAATGAGTTAGTACAATTATTAAAAAATAAGTAGTTGTTTCACTCTATTTAATAAATTTTGCTAATGTACCGATATAAAAAGAAAAGAAAAGGGTTGGAAGTAATATGGGCATGCGGTTAGATCAAATAGTGACCGGATCACATCCACGGCTTCATGATCAGAGTAACAACCAAGTAAGAATGTCGGAAAGATCCGAAGGTAACAAAGGGTACAGCTCACAACAAAATCAAACAGAGGAAGTAATAGGTAAGCAATTAGAGACAGCTATTTCTAAGCTGAATAACTTCATTGAGCCATTGCGAACAGATTTACGATTTAAGTACCATGAAAAATTAAATGAGTACTATGTCACTGTTGTGAATCCATTAACAGATGAAATTATAAAAGAGATACCTCCTAAGAAGATGCTAGATATGTATGCTGAAATGGCTGAATTCATGGGAATATTAATCGATGAGAAAATATAGGACATATTTTAAAAGGAGAGATAATGATGCGTATTGGCGGATTGGCTAGTGGAATGGATATTGATTCACTCGTAAACAAACTAATGAGTGCTGAACGAATACCATTAGATAAAATGGAACAAGAAAGAACGACGCTTGAATGGAAAAGAGATGCATTTCGAGAAATTAATAAGAAATTAACCGAGCTGGATAACCTCATGTACGATATGAAAATGAGTTATACGTATAATTCGAAATCAGTAAGCTCATCGATAGACGATGCCGTTACAGCAACAGCTACACCGAGTACATCTAATGGAACTTATCAAGTCAAAGTAAGTCAGTTGGCTAGCTCTGCAATTAATGTAAGTTCAGGAGAACTTGCGATTGATCCAACAGAGGAATTAGACGCTTCCTATCATGGAACCAAGGTTGAATTTTCCACATTTGATGAAAATGGTGATGAACAGAAGTACTCCTATACGATAAAGGAAGGAGATACACTGAATGATGTACTGAAGCGTATATCGAATGATGATAATAATGTTCGAATGTTTTATGACAATCAATCGAATAAAGTGATTATGGAGACAACTAGAACAGGTGATTACAATCAAGGAACAGCCCCTGATGGTGCTGAGATTCAATTTGCTAATGGATCATTTTTACAATCTGTACTAAAAATGGATGTAGCGAATGAAAAAGGCGGAGAAAATGCTAAGTTTGAGTATAATAACAGTGGATTAGTAATGGAATCTAAAACCAATTCTTATTCTTTGAACGGAATTGACTTTGAATTTAAAAATACTACGGATGGTAAAAACGCTAAATTAACTGTCACC
Source organism: Virgibacillus salarius (assembly GCF_039521925.1). Taxonomy (NCBI): domain Bacteria; kingdom Bacillati; phylum Bacillota; class Bacilli; order Caryophanales; family Bacillaceae; genus Virgibacillus; species Virgibacillus salarius. The sequence continues at coordinate 13,658 of NZ_BAAACY010000064.1, forward strand.
AATGACGTAGAAGCTTCCTATGAAGCTATTATGAAGTTTGTAGATAAATACAATGAAGTGGTCGAGGCGCTAAATTCTTCTCAACAAGAGGAAAAATTCAGAGATTACCAACCGTTAACAGATGAACAAAAGAAAGAAATGTCTGATAAAGAAATCGAACTGTGGGAAGAACGAGCAAAAAGTGGATTGCTTCGTGGAGAATCTACTATTTCAGGAGGATTATTTAATTTAAGGCAGAGCTGGTACTCCAAGGTTGAAACAGGCGGAGAATATACTTCTTTGACACAAATAGGAATTGAAACATCCAAGAATTACTTAGATGGTGGTAAGCTAGTCGTAGACCCAAAAGAATTGAGGAAAGCACTTCAAGATAATCCAGCAGATGTGAAAAAGCTATTTACTAACAACGATGAAGGTGCATCACGTGGATTGGTAAATCGTTTAGAAGATGCATTAAGTTCAACAATGTCTAAGATTGGTGAAAAAGCTGGTGGCGGTACAGATACATTAGAAAACTATACATTAGGAAAAAGAATGAAAGATCTGGATAAAAGAATATCAGCTTTTGAGGATCGTTTGGTTAAAGTAGAAACACGTTACTGGAATCAATTCACAGCTATGGAAAAGGCAATTTCACGGATGAATCAGCAGTCAGCACAGCTAATGTCGCAGTTTGGCGCTTAAATGTAAAATGTAAGTTAAGGAGTGAACCAAATGTCACCGAATAAGCAACATCAAGCATATAAAAATAATGCTGTCAATACAGCCTCTGGTGCGGAACTAACTTTAATGTTATACAATGGATGTATTAAATTTATAAAACAAGCAATGAAGGATTTGGATAGTAAAAACTATGAAGCCAAAAATACGAATATACAAAAGGCACAAAAAATAATTCAAGAATTAATGATCACTTTAGATCCAAAAATTGAAATATCTAATCAATTCTTGCCACTTTATGAGTATATGTTATTTCAGTTAAAGGAAGCGAATATAAAAAATGATACATCCTTATTAGAAGAAGTACTTGGTTATACTATCGAATTCCGAGATACATGGAAACAAGTTATATTAGAGACGCGCAAAAAACAATATGCACAAGGTGCTCATGTCTAATGAATCGATTAACTCCTTTATATGAAACTACAATAAAACTAAAAGAAGTATTAGAGCAAAAAATCGATGCAAAGGATCGTGAATCTGTCATATCACAAATAAATTCCCTGATTGAAAAAAGGGGAGAACAGATGAAAGCATTGACTCCACCCTATTCAGATATGGAGAAGGAAACGGGACGAGCATTAGTGGATTTAAATGATGGGATTCAACATAAGATGCAGCAACTATTTCATGAGTTAAAGCTAGAAATGAAGCAAATAAAGAAACAAAAACAATCCAATAGAAAGTATAGTGATCCGTATAAAAATGTTCAGTCCAAAGATGGTATGTTTTTGGATAGTAAAAATTAAGTATATTTTCCCCGCATATAACTGGCAGTAAGCCCCTACCTCAAGCAATGAAGAAAAACCAATATGGTGAAGTGAGGGATCAACTGCCAGTAAATGTCCGATTGGTTCGGGCCTACATGGAAGTAGGTCACAAAGGCGTTGCCACAGGACGTGGCGAATGAAGCCTTTGTACGTATTTCTTTCAGTAAAAAGCGGATGGAAGCTTCACTTTATAGAATAGTGAATAGGAAAAAGAGAAAATTTCTACAACTGTAGTTATTTTCTCTTTTTAAGATTTATTTACATTTCTAACTATGTTGAGAAATAAGTATGAAGTAGTTGTAAATTTTTCAAGGAAATTGTAAACCGTCAATTCTAGCAATAGCAAGGCATAGACCAATATTCCCCCTGTTTTATTTGCTGTTTGAATAGTTTAGAAAGGAATTTCCTTGGGAAACGTTGTATAATATATATATAAGCTGAAAGGAGGACACTTTAATGAAATTTAACATTCGTGGTGAAAATCTTGAGGTGACAGGATCAATAAGAGATTATGTGGAGAAGAAAATAAGTAAACTAGAAAGATATTTTGATACACCACCAACATCTGAGGTACATGTTAATTTAAGTGTCTATAATGATGAGCAGAGAATAGAGGTTACTATCCCAATGACCAATCTGTTACTACGCGGAGAGGTTCAACACGTAGATCTTTACGCTGCCATCGATTTAGTTGTCGATAAGCTTGAAAGACAAATCCGAAAGCATAAAACGAAAGTAAATCGTAAATTTAAACAAAACGGTGCAGCGAAACATGTGTTTGCTGAATTAGAAAAAGAAGCAGCAAGTGTTGCTTTAGAAGAAGAATCTGATGAAATTGAAATTGTAAGAACGAAACGATTTGACTTGAAACCAATGGATTCTGAAGAAGCTGTTCTGCAAATGGACATGTTAGGACATGCATTCTATGTTTTTGAAAATGCAACAAATGGAGATACAAATGTTGTTTACCGTCGTAATGATGGGAAATATGGATTAATTGAACCGAATGCATAAAACCGAATCGAAAATATAAAAGATGTTATCGAAAAATACAATTAACCGAAAAGCCCACGGAGGGATATAAATTTTCTTCGTGGGCTTTTTCGTAGTCTTGGGAATTATAAAGATAAATCTGGGTGTGTTGAGCCTCGTCCTGCTTCAGTACCCGGAACTAGGCACTTTACGCATCGCTCTACGATAGTCATCATCGGCTCGCAAGCACACCATAATTCCTTTATCTCCGTTGAATCGCTCCAGTAGCAACATTTCTAATCGGGCGCTTGCGTTTTTATTCCTCTAAACAACAGCTACTATACTTCCTTCTAGTTTGTAAGTTTAGTTGAGAATAATAATCAATAAATATTCTTACATATACATAGAATGTTGATATAAAACCTTTAAAGGCTCTTTAATGTGACATAATTCGAACATATACAGTGTTTTTCTTGACAAAAAACGACATCCACTTAATAATAAGTACGTGATTAGAATTATTTTAGGAAATGAAAGCATAAGCTTCATTTCTTTTCAGAACACATTTTAGGAGGAAGATTATTTATGTCACTTATTGGTACTGAAGTACAACCATTCACAGCAAATGCTTATAAAAATGGTGAGTTTATTGAGGTAACGGAAGAAAACTTTAAAGGCAAGTGGAGTGTTATCTGCTTTTATCCTGCCGATTTTAGTTTTGTATGCCCAACGGAACTTGAAGATTTACAAAATCAATACGCCACGTTAAAGGAGCTTGGAGCTGAAGTATATTCTGTTTCTACAGATACACATTTTGTACACAAAGGCTGGCATGATAGCTCTGAAAAAATTGGAAAAATTACATATGCGATGATTGGTGATCCTTCGCAAACTATTTCTCGTAATTTCCAAGTGCTAAATGAACAATCAGGTCTTGCAGATCGTGGTACATTCATTATTGATCCAGATGGTATTATCCAAACAGTGGAAATTAATGCAGATGGTATAGGACGTGATGCAAGCACGCTAGTAAACAAAATTAAAGCTGCTCAATATGTTCGTAACAACCCAGGCGAAGTTTGCCCAGCTAATTGGGAAGAAGGCTCTGAAACGCTTAAACCAAGCCTTGATCTTGTAGGTAAAATCTAAGGAGTGCACGAAATGGTACTTGAAGCAGATATCAAAGCACAATTAAATCAATATATGCAGCTATTAGAAAACGATATTGTTATTAAAGTAAGTGTGGGTTCGGATGCTATTTCTAATGAAATGCTGGCTCTACTTGAAGAACTAGCTACTATGTCTACTAAAATAACTGTTGAAAAAGCTCCTTTAGAAAGAACCCCTAGCTTTAGTGTAAATCGAGTTGGAGAGGATACAGGAGTTGTATTTGCAGGTGTTCCTTTAGGTCATGAGTTCACATCATTAGTGTTAGCATTGCTGCAGGTTAGTGGTAGGCCACCGAAGGTAGACCAAAGCGTTATAGATAAGATTCAAACTATTAATGGAGAATATCATTTTGAATCTTACATTAGTCTTACTTGTCATAATTGCCCGGATGTTGTTCAAGCACTAAATATAATGACCGTGCTTAACCCTAATATTACGCATACGATGATTGATGGCGCAGCATATAAAGAAGAAGTAGAAGATAAAAATGTCATGGCAGTGCCGACGGTTTATTTAAATGGGGAATCTTTTGGCAGTGGCCGTATGACAATGGAAGAAATTCTTGCTAAGTTAGGCAGTGGATTGGATGCCTCTGAGCTTGCTAACAAAGATCCCTATGATGTTCTTGTTATTGGCGGTGGGCCAGCTGGTGCAAGTGCAGCAATTTACGCAGCGCGTAAAGGAATCCGAACAGGTATTGTTACGGAGCGTTTTGGCGGTCAAGTTCTTGATACACTGAGCATCGAGAACTTTATTAGTGTAAAACATACAGAAGGTCCGAAGCTTGTAGCAAGTCTTGAAGAGCATGTGAAAGAATATGACATAGATGTAATGAATTTACAGCGATCTAGTAGCTTAAAAAAGAAAGACCTCTTTGAGCTTACGCTTGAAAATGGAGCAGTCCTTAACAGCAAAACGATCATCCTTGCAACAGGTGCTCGTTGGCGTAATGTCGGCGTTCCTGGTGAACAGGAATTCAAAAATAAAGGCGTTGCCTATTGTCCACATTGTGACGGTCCTTTGTTTGAAGGAAAAGATGTAGCGGTTATCGGTGGTGGCAACTCGGGAATTGAAGCTGCAATAGATCTTGCTGGCGTAGTAAGACATGTAACTGTTCTTGAGTATAATCAAGAATTAAAAGCAGATGATGTTTTGCAAAAGCGCCTTAATAGTCTAGCTAATGTCACAGTCTTGACAAATGCTCAAACAACTGAAATTACAGGAACCGACAATGTAAATGGGATTACGTATAAAGAACGTCACACAGGTATGGAAAAACATATCGATTTACAAGGTGTGTTCGTACAAATAGGTTTAGTACCAAATACGGAGTGGTTAGATGGTAAGGTTGAGTGTAATCACATCGGTGAGGTCATTGTTGATAAGCACGGAGCTACGAATGTTCCGGGATTGTTTGCGGCAGGAGACTGTACGGATGGACCGTATAACCAGATCATTATTTCTATGGGATCAGGAGCGAACGCATCTTTAGGTGCATTTGACTATCTTATCCGGAATTAGTAAATAAATAGCCAATAATAAAAGGACCTCTATACTACCAATCGGCAGTAAGAGGTTCTTTTAATTGATAGTACAAATGGATCAATGTCGAAAATTGTAATTAAAATTGCTGAAATCTTAAAATGGATTAGATTATCTAAGGCATTCTTGGAAAATGTCATTAAAATCTTATCCGAACAGCTTATTTCGTTTGAATTATTTGTCGAATTTAACTCTAAAATTTAAAAATGGTGATTAGTCATGATACCCAGTGTTGTGATATAAATAAGGCAAATGATTTAGGAGGTGAATGATCTAACACGTACATTTTACAGCAATGTCAGTCTAAAAAAGGAATGTTTATATCGCTTTGTCTCTCCGACAGTCTTTTATAAACATTCCTAAGCATACTTCGCTAGAAAAGCGACTGTCTTTTCTCACAGAATCCTCTATAATCCCTTTCCTTAGAAGAGTGGTTTATCCTCAAACCACTCTTTTTACATTGATTTGTACTGATACATACTTGAAGTGGAACATATTCCCTTGATAATTCATTTGAAAAACAGAAGAGATACAAGAATTTTCATCTAAGAACTGTGCAATGTCAGTAGTTGTCATATTTCTTTAGAAAGTGTTATTATTGATAAAAGACGCTAATTCTTTACGTACGATAATTATAGTATAAAATCAGATAGAAAATCTTATTTAAGATAGATATTGAGGTGCATGTATAATGGCTGGAATATTAAAGAAAATTTTTGGTGATGGAACGCAAAGACAATTGAATCGGCTGCAAAAAACAGTGGATAAAATAGAGGCTTTAGAACCAGAAATGGAAAAGTTAACTGATCAGGAGCTACAAGAAAAAACAGAAGCGTTTAAAGAAAGGTATCAAAATGGAGAAACTTTAGACGATATGCTTGTAGAAGCATATGCAGTGGTTCGTGAAGGATCTAAACGTGTACTAGGAATGCGACCTTTCCAAACGCAGTTAATGGGTGCTATTGCTTTGCATGAAGGTAACATTGCTGAGATGAAAACCGGGGAAGGAAAAACATTAGCTTCTACCATGCCTGCATACTTAAATGCACTTTCTGGTAAAGGTGTTCATATAATTACAGTCAATGATTATTTGGCAAGTCGTGACGCGCAGGAGATGGGAGAGCTCTATCAATTTTTAGGACTAACAGTTGGGCTTAATGGAAATGGGTTATCAAAAGAACAAAAAAGGGAAGCGTATAATCAGGATATTACCTATGGTACGAACAATGAATATGGTTTTGATTACTTGAGAGATAATATGGTCCTTTACAAGGAGCAAATGGTACAACGTCCTTTGAATTTTGCAATTATTGATGAGGTTGACTCGATATTAATAGATGAAGCACGAACACCTTTAATTATTTCCGGTTCAGCTAAGAAGTCTGCGTCACTTTATCAGCAAGCGAATAGCTTTGTAAGTACACTTTCCAAGGAAGGTGATTATACCTACGATGAAAAAACAAAGGGGGTACAACTTACAGAGGAAGGGATAAATAAAGCGGAAAGCTATTTTTCGATTGAGAACTTGTTTGATTTAAACAATGTATCATTAACGCATCATATTAATCAGGCTCTGAAGGCTCATGTTTCGATGCATCGTGATGATGACTATGTGGTAGAAGAAGGCGAAGTAGTTATTGTAGACCAATTCACTGGTCGATTAATGAAAGGTCGTCGTTATAGTGATGGCTTACATCAAGCAATAGAAGCGAAAGAAGGATTACAAATTCAAAACGAGAGTATGACGCTTGCGTCTATTACCTTTCAAAACTTCTTCCGAATGTATAATAAATTGGCTGGTATGACTGGTACGGCGAAAACGGAGGAGGAAGAGTTCAGAAACATCTATAATATGGATGTTATTGCTATTCCGACAAATAAACCGATTATCCGAGACGATCGAGCTGATTTGATTTATAAATCCATGCAAGGTAAGTTTCAAGCAGTTGTAGAGGAAATAAAAGAACGTCACTTAACAGGACAGCCAGTATTAGTTGGTACTGTTGCTGTTGAAACTTCTGAGTTAATATCAAAATTATTGAAGAAGGCTGGCGTGAAACATGATGTATTAAATGCTAAAAATCACTTTCGCGAAGCAGAGATAATAGAGAATGCTGGACAAAAGGGAGCCGTAACCATTGCTACTAATATGGCTGGACGCGGAACCGATATTAAGTTAGGTGAAGGTGTTGTTGATCTTGGAGGACTCGCTGTTATTGGTACGGAACGTCATGAATCACGTCGTATCGATAATCAGTTACGTGGACGTTCTGGACGACAAGGTGATCCAGGGATGTCTCAATTCTACCTATCCATGGAAGATGAGTTAATGCGTCGATTTGGCTCTGATAATTTGAAATCGATGATGGAGCGACTCGGAATGGAAGATTCACAGCCAATTGAAAGTAAAATGGTATCTCGTGCTGTTGAATCAGCTCAGAAACGAGTGGAAGGGAATAACTTTGATGCACGTAAAACAGTCCTATCTTATGACGATGTTTTACGAGAACAAAGAGAAATTATTTATAAGCAACGCTTTGATGTTATTGAATCTGAAACAGAATTACGAGAGATTATTGAGAACATGATTATTTCAACACTTGAACGTGTTGTAGCAACACATACGCAGGATGATGATGAGGATAATTGGGATTATAAGGCGATTGTTGAATATGTACAAGGTAGCCTCCTAGATCAAGATCAAATTGCTGTAGATGATTTAAAAGGAAAAGATCCAGAGGAAATCAATGAATGGATTATGGAGAGAGTGAGAGCTCGCTATGATCAAAAAGAACAAGAACTAACAGAAGAACAAATGCGCGAGTTTGAAAAAGTAATTCTCTTAAGAACGGTTGATACGAAATGGATGGATCATATTGATCAAATGGATCAATTACGTCAAGGAATTCATTTACGTGCATATGGACAGAATGATCCGTTACGTGAATATCAACTTGAAGGCTTCTCAATGTTTGAAGCAATGATCGAAAATATTAACGAAGAAGTTGCCAAGTATATTATGAAAGCTGAAATTAGAGATAATCTGCAACGGCAGGAAGTTGTGAAAAATACACAGGCAGTTTCCGGCAGTCAGGAAGAGAAAAAGAAAACACGTAAGCCATTTGTAAAACAACAGGATATTGGTCGTAATGACCCTTGTCCGTGCGGCAGTGGTAAAAAATATAAAAATTGCCATGGGAAATAGTGAAATGGATAAAGCACTCCGCTGAAACCAGTGGAGTGTTTTATTGCCAAATACAAATTGAGGTGATTAGGATGGAATTAGTTGAAATAAGAAATGAATTAGACCAAATGAGTAAGCGAATTAATGATTTTAGGGGGTCTCTTTGACTTAGACGAAAAAACTCAACGTATTAAAGAGTTAGAATTAAAAATGGCTGCTCCATCATTCTGGGATGACCAAGAAACAGCACAAAAAGTCATTAGTGAGGTTAATGGTTTAAAGGAATATGTGAATAAATTTGAGGAATTAGAAGAGTTTCTTGACAATTTAGAGGTATCCTATGAGTTAGTAAAGGAAGAAAATGATGCAGAGTTATTTGAGGATCTTACAAAGGATCTCCATGAACTGCGCATACAAATGAACAATTTTGAGCTACAGCTTCTTTTAAGTGAGCCGTATGATGCTAATAATGCGATTCTGGAGCTACACCCAGGCGCTGGTGGAACAGAGTCTCAGGATTGGGCGAGCATGCTATTAAGAATGTATCAACGCTGGGCAGAAACAAAAAACTTCAAAGTAGAAATGTTAGATTACTTAGCCGGTGAGGAAGCGGGATTGAAAAGCGTTACGTTATTAATTAAAGGTCACAATGCTTACGGTTATTTAAAGGCTGAAAAAGGTGTACACCGATTGGTACGAATATCACCATTTGATTCTTCAGGGCGCCGCCACACATCCTTTGTGTCCTGTGATGTAACGCCAGAAATGACCGAGGATGTAGATATTGAAATGAAATCAGAAGATATTAAGGTAGATACGTATCGAGCGAGTGGTGCAGGAGGGCAGCATGTTAATACTACTGATTCAGCTGTGCGTATTACCCATTTACCTACAAATGTAATCGTGACGTGTCAAAATGAGCGCTCACAGATAAAAAACAGAGAAGCTGCGATGAAAATGTTAAAATCGAAATTATATCAATTGGAAATTGAAAAACAACAGCAGGAATTAGCCGAAATTCGTGGCGAGCAAATGGAAATTGGCTGGGGAAGTCAAATTCGCTCCTATGTTTTTCATCCGTATTCTATGGTAAAGGATCACCGTACAAATGTAGAAGTAGGAAATACACAAGGTGTAATGGACGGAGAGATTGATCCATTTATTGATGCTTATTTAAGATATCAGATGAAATAAAATAAGTAAGAAATCACCTGTAGATAATTAGAGCTTAGAAAAATGCTGCAAATAGCTGTTATTAGCAATAATTTCATGAAATGGACACAAATGGTCTTAGTCCGTATGGCAATTGCTTTCTAGCCCTTTTCGTGTTATTTAATGTTGGTATAAAGGGTTTTAAAACCCACATAATGGGTTATAATAAAACTGTTAAGCCATTACAATATTTTTGATAGGGGGATTTAGGCTATGAAAAAGTGGTTATTAACAATGCTTTTCGGTACTGCACTTGTGCTCGGTGCATGTGGCGGTGGGGACGATAATGCTTCTGAAGAGCCAGCTGATAACGGGGATACTGGCACAGAAGAGCCATCAGATTCAGAAGGTGGAGCTGTAGATACCGCTGCTGCTGAAGATGTATTCAAAAGTAATTGTGCTTCCTGCCACGGCGCTGATTTATCAGGTGGGAATGGCCCTGATCTAACACAGGTTGGTTCGAAGCTTTCCTCAGATGAAATTGCCGACATAATTAAAAATGGTAAAGGATCTATGCCTCCTGGCATGGCATCTGGAGATGACGTACAATTACTTGCAGATTGGTTAGCTCAAAAAAAATAATGTATGATTAAAAGGCTTGTCTGATTGAAGATATTCAGTAGACAAGCTTTTTATTTTGACTTCAATAACTATCCTTCGACAAAAAAAGCTTTAAAAACAGAATCCTTCTCGAAACCACCCCCTGCTTCTCAACACAATTAACGTATATATATAGATAGCGCAACCGTTAAATGATACTAGGTCTGAAGTGAGTTGAAATTCAGTTTAATTTATGAAAATAGGTATTTTTACTCATATTTCCACTTGATTTTCGCCTGAAAACCCACTTATTTATTTAAAATATGACAAAATATTTCAATAAACTACGACTTTTGAAATATAAATGTAATAATTTTATGTCTAAAAATCCTGGCGAAAGATGTTATAATGATGGAGTATCACTTACATATGATTAATTAAAAATGGAAGCGTGTATTGTTATGAATTCTAAAAAAAAGAGGCACACATCTAAGAATGACAACTAAAAGATAAAGGTGATTGCATTATGATATTAATGAAAGACGTATATAAAACATATGCCAATGGTGTAACAGCACTTAATGGTATAAATGTCGATATTAAGCAAGGCGAATTCGTCTATATTGTAGGACCAAGCGGTGCTGGGAAATCAACATTTATAAGATTAATGTACCGGGAAGTCAGGCCAACTAAAGGTTCCATCTACATAAACGATGTTAACGTAAATGAAATAAAAGAAAAAAGAGTTCCCCTGTTACGTAGGGATATTGGAGTTGTATTCCAAGACTTTAAATTACTCCCAAAACTAACAGTCTATGAAAATATTGCTTTTGCATTAGAAGTAATAGAGCAGCCCCCAAGTTTGATTCGAAAACGAGTGATGGATGTTCTAGAGCTTGTTGGTCTTAAAAATAAGGCTCGGTTCATTCCTGATGAACTTTCAGGTGGTGAACAGCAGCGCGTTTCTATAGCTAGAGCTATTGTAAACCATCCCAAAATTGTGATTGCTGACGAACCAACAGGGAATTTAGATCCAGATACGTCCTGGGGCATCATGAAAATTTTAGAAGAAATCAATGATCGTGGAACAACGGTAATTATGGCTACACATAGTAAGGAAATTGTTAATACTTTCAAAAACCGTGTAATTGCCATTGAAGATGGATTAATCGCAAGAGATGAACACCGAGGTGATTACGGCTATGAAAATTAGAACATTAATGCGTCATATACGTGAAGGGTTTAAAAATATTGGACGAAATGGTTGGATGACGATCGCATCAGTTGGTGCTGTAACAACTACGTTGATTTTAGTTGGTGCTTTTTTAGCGCTAATGATGAACTTAAATCAGATGGCTGACAATATCGAGGACGATGTTGAGATTAATGCCCTGATAGATTTGACTATAAACCAACAAGAGATACAGCAACTAGGTAACGAGATTAAGCAGATTGATGGTGTAGATTCGGTTGTTTTCTCATCTAAGGATGATGAGTTAAATAAATTAATTGACAGCATGGGTGAAAATGGTCAAACGTGGCAAATGTTTGAACAGGATAATCCTTTAAACCATGTTTACATTGTACGAACAGCAGATCCTCAGGATACTGCTCCGGTCGCAAAGAAGATTTCAGAGCTTAAAGGCGTTCAAGAGGTTAATTATGGTCAAGGTGTTGTAGAAAAGCTTTTTGAATTTAATAAATACGCACGATCAATCGGATTGGTCTTAATTGTAGGCTTGTTATTTACAGCTATTTTTCTTATTTCCAACACGATTAAAATTACAATTATGGCACGTAGTAAGGAAATTGGCATTATGAAACTAGTTGGTGCAACCAACGGCTTTATCAGATGGCCGTTTTTTATCGAAGGGATGTTGCTCGGAATATTAGGATCAATTATACCAATTGCCATTGTGCTTTCAGGCTATTATTACTTAGCTAATACAGTGAGCCAGCGTATTCACTACAGCTTCGTTGAAATTTTGCCATATAATCCATTCGCGATACAGCTATCGTTGATTATTTTAGCCATTGGTGCAGTCATTGGTGTATGGGGAAGTGTTATGAGTGTACGTAAATTCTTAAAGGTTTAGTTTGTGCGTGTGTCATTTGTGAGGAGCCATTTTGGAGCATTGTTTGAAATTTATACAGAGGGAAAGGGGAATATTTGAATGAAGAAAGTAATACCATCTTTGCTGACGGTCATTTTAGTAAGCACATCACTATCCTTCTATACTAGCCCGGTGTCAGCTGAGTCAACAGACGAGCTCGATAAAAAGATAAGTGACTTGGAAAAGGAACAAAAGGAACTCGAAAAAGAGCAAAGCGAATTAAATCGTGATAAAAAAGAAACGGAAGAAAAAATTGATAAAAATTTAAACAAGCAGGATTCGGTAGAAGCTGATATAAATTCAATTGACCAAAAGCTTTCCAATACTAGGAATAAAATTGAAAATAAAGAAAATGAGATTTCTACGACAAATAAAAAGATTGAGGATTTAAAGAGCCAAATTGAAAAGTTAAAAGAAGAAATTGTACTATTGAAAGAACGCATAAAAAAACGTGAACAGTTACTGAAAGACCGCCTACGTAATATACAAAAGAATGGCGGTAACATGAAATACATAGAGGTTATTCTTGGTTCGCAAAGCTTCGGTGATTTTATTAGTCGCTCTTCAGCGGTAAACACAATTATGGATCAAGACAAAACAATAATGGAAGCACAAACTGCTGATAAATTGGCCTTAGAAAAAAACAAGGCGGACGTTGAGAATAAGAAAAGTGAAGTAGAAGATCGTAAGTTAGCATTAGAGGCTCAGAAATCAGAGCTAGTTGCTTTGAAATCGCAACTTAACAAGCAAATGTCTGAGAAAGAAACGATGATGGCTTCACTAGAAAAAGAGCATGAAGATTTAGAAGAATATAAAGTGAGTGTGCAAGAAGAAAAAGAGATACTTGCTGCACAAGCGTCAGCTGTGGAAAAAGCGAAGCAGGTAGCGGAGAACGAAAAGAGTAAGTTAGCACAATTAGCTAAGGAGAAGGAAAAACAAAAAAAGGCAACCACTAATTCTTCTTCTGGTAATTCTCAGTCTTCTGTTAGCTCAGGCTCTGGTGGATCAGGTGGAGGAAGCGGTATCTTTATTTGGCCAGCAGCTGGTTATAAAACCTCTGATTATGGATATAGAGTCCACCCTATAACAGGTAAGAAAAAGTTACATGCTGGTATGGATATTGGAGCATCTATAGGCACACCATTAAAAGCTGCTGCTTCAGGTGTCGTTATTAGAGCGGGTGTTATGAGTGGATATGGTAATACCATTATGCTTACCCATAACATTGACGGTACAACCTATACAACATTATATGCACATTTAAGCAGTATATCCGTTTCAGCTGGACAGGTTGTTAGCCAAGGTCAGCAAATTGGGGCAACAGGGAACTCTGGTGCATCGACTGGACCACATTTACATTTTGAGGTACATGTTGGTGGCTGGAATGCTGCAAAAAGTAATTCTGTAAACCCATTAAATTACTTAAATTAATTGCAAAGGCTGTTTTCTAAAGATTGTTAGTGTATACGAAAATAATAGCAGTGGATTGAAATGAGCAATTGTAAGTATTAGAAAAAGGCATCATCCTTTATGGTATGATGTCTTTTTCTGCTCTTTCGTTGTATAATTACATAAAAAGCTTAGTAAAACCATAGTCATAAGAGAAAGATAGTGGTATGCTTTTTAATATTACATGTTATTTTGATTAAAATAGTTGGGGTGAAATAATGAATTTAAGAAAGATACATATAGTACTACTTCTCGTTTGTGCATTACTTTTAGGACTTGGAGGCGGCTATGCTGGTGTAAAGCTTGCTCAGTCTAATAATAATGACGTACAAGATAATAAAGCGATAACTGAAAATATAGAGGGGGCTAAAGAGACAAATACCCCAAAGGAAATGAACAAAGTAGATCAAGCGTTTAATCTTATAAAAGAAAATTATTTAGAGGTTGTAGATGATCAGCAATTAATTGAAGGAGCAATTCAAGGGATGCTGACATCATTAGAGGATCCGTATAGTTCGTATATGGACGTGGAGACAATGAAGCAATTTAATGAGCAAATTGAGTCTTCGTTTGAAGGTATTGGTGCGGAAGTAAGTATGGTGAATGATACAGTAACCATTGTGGCCCCAATTAAAGATTCACCAGCGGAAAAAGCTGGCCTACGACCTAACGACCAAGTGCTTCAAGTAGATGGGGAAAGATTAGATGGGTTAAATCTTAATGAAGCGGTGGCTAAGATTCGCGGTGAAAAAGGGTCTAAAGTTGAGCTAGAAATACAGCGTGCTGGAGTTTCTGAACCATTTAATGTGACAATTACACGAGACACTATTCCAGTTGAAACCGTTTATAGCAAAACGGAAACAGTAGATGGAAAGAAAACGGGTATTATCGAAATAACCAATTTTTCTGAGCGTACAGCTGATGAATTTACAGAACAGCTAGATAAGATGGAAAAGGATGGAATTAAAGGGCTGGTTATTGATGTCCGAGGAAATCCAGGCGGTTTATTAGATGTCGTGGAGGATATATTAAAACAATTCGTCCCAAATGATATGCCTTACGTTCAAGTAGAAGATCAAAATGGAGAAAAATCTCCTTCATATTCTGAACTTGAGGAGAGAAAAGAGTATCCAATTAGTGTATTAATTGATGAGGGAAGTGCATCAGCATCTGAAATTTTGGCAGTTGCTATGAAAGAAATGGGCTATGATGTAGTTGGTCAAACAAGTTTTGGTAAAGGTACCGTTCAGCAAGCAGTTCCATTGGGCGATGGAAGTACCATCAAATTAACATTTTTTAAATGGCTCTCCCCTGAAGGCAATTGGATTCATGAAAAAGGGGTAAAACCTACCATTGAAGCAAAGCAAGCAGATTATTATTATACAAATCCCGTACAGATTGAAGAGCCACTGACTCTTGATCATACAGGAGATAATATTAAGAATGTGCAGATTATGTTAAAAGGATTAGGTTATGATCCTGGAAGAATAGATGGCTATTTTAGTGAAAAAACGGAAGAAGCTGTTAAAGATTTTCAATCTGCCAATGATGTGAGTTCAACTGGTAAGGTAGATGAAAAAACGGCAGGATTAATCGAAACAGCGGTTGTTGATAAAATAAGAAATGGTGAAGACGATAAGCAGTTAGAAAAAGCTTTAGCAGAAATATACGAATAATAGTAATCCGCGGGTATTACTCGCGGATTTTCCAATCGAGCAGGAAGTCATTCCCTTGATGTCGAATAAATGAAATAGTACATCGTTGCATAGAGAAGGTGAGTATATTGTTGGAAGCTTGGTTCATTGAAATCGTTAAGGGGATTGGAAGGGTCCTTCTAAATCCATTATTATATTGGGCCATATTATTAGTTTTTCTTGCAGGGAAAAAGAGAATTAGAAGAGAGAGAATGGATTTTGGGATAAAGATATTTGATATGTTCTCTGAGTGGAAGGGCACATGGCTTTATTCTATTCTATTAGGACTAATTGTGTCAGCTATAACTATTGGGCTAGGGGTTGTTTTTTCATATACAACGATCCGGCTATTTTGTATCATAACAATTCTTGTCAGTATTACTGGGAGATTCACATTACTTTCTGCAAGCTATACACTGGGAATTTCCTATTTCGTACTCCTATTCCTTCCAACTGTAATGGAGAAGCAAAAGATAGTCTCAGCCGAATTATTTTCTACTATTAATTACCAAGGATTAGTTATCTTAATAGGTATATTCCTTGTTGCTGAAAGCATTCTCTTATTAAAGGCACGCAAAGGCAAAACCTATCCAGAACTTGTTCAAGGTAGCCGAGGGGGGTGGATGGGACAGCATCATATAAAAAAGCTGGCTGTGATTCCTTTTTTCATACTTATACCAACAGGCTTAATAACCTCTTTTGCTCCATATTGGCCCTATTTTACAATAGGGGAGCAGTCCTTTAGCTTAATATTGATTCCTTTTATCATTGGATTTGATCATATTGTTCGAGGTAACGATCCCATGGTTTCGGCTGGTAAATTGGCGAAATCCATGATGATTCTCAGTTTCCTTGTGCTTCTAACTGCATGGGGAAGTAGCTATTATTCATGGCTTTCCTTGGCAGGAGTAATTGTAGGAATAGCTGGAAGAGAGTATCTAAATTATCGACATCGTACGAAAGATCATGAACGATCAGGCTTTTTTCAACCTACTGATAAGGGGCTAAAAGTTTTGTCTGTTATTCCTAATTCTCCAGCAGATCGTTTAGATATATTAGCTGGAGAATCAATTGCGAGAGTAAATGGAAATAAAGTTGTCAGTATTACGGAGTTCTATGAGGCGCTACAGAAAAGCGGTGCTTTCTTTAAATTAGAAATAATTGATCGAGCCGGTGAGAAGCGTTTTCTGCAAGGCGCTTTATATGAAGGGGATCATCATGAATTAGGGATTATCTTTACTTCCAGCCCGCATCGTAGAATTAAACAAAACAAAATAGGATATGGAAGTTAGAAGGACAAACTGCTTGAAGATGGCTATCCCATCCCAAGGCAGTTTTTTTAATAAGTTAAGAAAGTATAAAATCAGTGCAATGACTGCGTTAAGCGAAGTAGTTATTTTGAAATGTTTGATGTATATTGGCAATGCTCCGACGAATTACTTCGCTTTCCGTGGGCACGGCCTCAACTAACTTTGCAAAGAAGAACACGTTGCAAAGTGGATTTTCGGCTCGCGCAATTCCCGCAGGAGTCTACGTAATTAGTCTCTGCTATGCGAAGGTGCAACAATTCTTGTCATAAGTAATAGGTTGACTTTTTTTACAATGGGTAAAGTGAAAATCGCTATCCGTGAGTATAAAAGCAGCTGTGTTACTTCATGCTAGCGTTGTAGAGCCTGATAATAGCGAAGGGCGGCCACTTCAACTCCTGTGGGAAATGTTTGACCTAAAGATCCACTTTTTTGAGCGGGTTTTGCTAAAAAAGTTAGCTGAAGGACAAACCCCACGGAAAGGGAAGTGGGCAGCCGGAGTGGTGGTCAAGTAGTAGCTATTATTCCATAATAGCTACTAGAGGAAGCGTAAATCGGAGCATGTAGTGATAAGGACTGAGCGAATTTTGCTCCGTTTTTCTTATGTATTCAAGTAAAAAAGAAAAGCCGTGTTAACTTTCTGTTACAGTGCTCAGCTACTAATAGACTTCCCTGTTTTCGTCGCGAAAGTTAACACCAACCCGCTCATCTCATGCGAAGTGGTTCAGTACTTAGTCGCTTACCGAGTGTTTCTGTCTTTGTGCTTAAGCTAAAATCTATAAAAAGTTCGTCGTACGGGTTTGTACTAAACGAAATAAGGTGTTATATTAAATATACGATTAATTCAGAAAACTATAATAATTCACGTTGTCTGAGTAATCTGCAAATCGGGTAAGGAATGCTAGGAATGAAAAACTGGTTTCGCCGTTCAATTAAGAATCAACTTATACTTTTTATTTTAATCGTAGTATTAGTACCAATATGTGTTTTAGGATTAGTTTCGTATTATACGACAGTAAAGGTATCAAAGGAACGAGCAGCCATTTCAGGTGAAAGTTCCTTGGAGCAGATTCAGGATTCTATTGAATTTATTGTAAATGATGTTGAAAATATGTCAGTATTTTTAATTGGTAATCAAGCAGTGCAAGCGTATTTACAAGTGGAAGGAGATCCAATATATCCACAACGTGATATTTATGGGTTCTTATCGAATTTGGCTTTTTCGAAAAGATATATTAATGATATTATCATTTACCCGATAAATGGTAATTCACCAATATCCACAAATCTGGTGATGGATACGAATGCAGGTATTGATATTAAACAAATTCCTAATGGTAAATGGTGGTCCTATCGTAAGGTTAACAAAACGGTAGACGGCAATAAGGACATGATAACGTTGACTCGCCCTATTCGTAGTACAGGAGATTTCGAACGGATTGGTTATTTATCGATAAGTCTCAATCAACGGGTAGTTGAGGAATATTTAAGCTCAGGAGATTCAGAGTGGAGTACATCGGTCTTTATTCTAAATGATGGAAATGTATTAGCGCAAAGTCAAACAAATATAAAAGAAAAAATTAATCTAGATAAACTTACTTTATTATTGGATCAAAATAATAAAGAACGCTTTTCTTTCCTTGCAGAAGAGGAAGAGGTAACTGTATTTACGGAAGAGATTGGGAAGGTGGGATGGCACATAATTAGCCTCGTCCCATCAAGAGAATACAGTTCTCAGAATCGGTATTTTTTATGGTTAACCATCTATTCCGTTGTGATTGCCATCCTTCTTGTAGCAGGTCTCGTTATATTTTTTGTATCAAAAGTATTTAAACCGTTAACTACACTAACTAATTCCATTCAAACAGTGAACCCGGGTGAAACAATTAAAACAATTAATAATGACGCAAATAATGAGATTGGTGAATTAATAGGTAGTTATAATCAATTAAATCAGCGGATTGCCAAGTTAATGAATCAGGTTCAGAAAAGCGAAGCACTAAAGCGGGAATTGGATATGAAGGTTTTGCAATCTCAGGTTAATCCTCATTTTCTATACAATACATTAGCTGCAATTCATTGGATTGCGTTAAGTTCCAAGGCGCATGATATCTCAAAGATGGTTTCTTCATTAAGTACATTGTTACGGTTTAGTTTAAATAAGGGAAATGAGTATTGTACCGTTGAACAAGAAATCGGTCACTTGCTCCATTACATAGAAATTAAAAAGATCCGTTTTCCAAATAGGTTTTCCATAGACTTAGAAATTTCCAACGACTTGAAACAGCATAAAATGCTAAAACTTGTTCTGCAGCCATTAATTGAAAATAGTATTAAACATGGATTTTTTCCACTTCCTAATCACTTTGGTAAAATATCTGTTCATGTACAAATACAAGGGAATTTTATCCACTTTTCAATTATTGACAATGGTGCTGGAATGACAAGTGCAAAGCTGCAAGAAATTAAACATCAGTTTTTACATGATCAAGAGACAGAAGCTCTTATTGGCACTAATTATGGAATTCGTAATGTCAATTTGCGACTCCTGTTACATTATGGAAAAGAAAGTGGCTTACGAATAGATAGTAAAGAAATGCAAGGAACAATCGTTGAGTTTGTTATTCCGATAAAGGAGGGGGGAATGCTATGAGAGTACTAATCGCAGATGATGAGATTATTATAAGAGAGGGAATGGCAAATGTCATCCCATGGAATGACTATGGTTTAACCCTATTAAGACCAGCCGCATCAGCTGAAGAGGTAATTGAACGCTTGGACGATGAAAAACCAGATATTCTAATTACAGATATTCAGATGAATGACATGAATGGTTTGGAGCTTGTAGCTTATTTAGGTGAAAATGAATATCAAATAGAGAGTATTTTACTCACTGGATACGATGATTTTCATTTCATTCAGGAAGCGATTCGTCAAGATGTTTGTGATTATTTATTAAAAACCAGTAGTCCAGAAGAGATCATAACAGCAGTTAAACGAGCAAAGAAAAGATTGGAGAAGGATAAAGAATATAGTCAATGGAAAGAGTCAGAACAAGAGCAATTAAATCGTATGAAACTTGAAAAATTAATAGCCGAGGGATTGGACTATCACGAGTTAATGGATGTAGTTGATGTTATTCCTGAGCTGGCTCATCCACCTTTTCAGCTTTTATATATGGATATAGAGCTAGAACTAGAAACGTTAAGGAAATATGAGGCCTTGTGGAATAGTTATTTATTTGGAAAGTGGTTCACACATGAAAATGCATTACTGATAGTGGTAAAGCGAGATCCCTATTTGGCAGATGATTATTTATTACAGATGGCAATAAAGAAAGTGAATGCATTGTTCCATAAACCGATATTGGCAAGTGAGGTAGTAACAACCTTATCAAGCATACGAGAACTATATAGTGAGATAACATCTCTACAACTGTTCCAATGGATTCTAGTGGACTGTAAGCTTATTCAAGTGGAACACATTCGTCAAAGAAAAGGAATCGTATGTGATGATACGATGGAGGAGAATTTGCAACATGTTATTTCACTTATAAAGATGGGAGACAAGAGTAAATTAGAAGAATGGATTAGAGAAATAGTACATGGGTTATTTTCACATCCGCAAGCAACACCGGATTCCATTCAGTTTTATGTACAAAATCTCTATATGGAAGTTATAAAGTATGTAGATCAGATGGCTGGACGTATGGAAAATTATCGAGCGATACCTTCAGCATCAGAATGGTTCAAACAACCTATTCCGATTTTATTTGCATTGTTCCAAATATTACTAACGGACTTTCAAACCCATTACCAAAAACATGCAAACTATGTAGAGGAAACCATTTATTATATAGATAAACACTTAGGTCAAGCTATTTCCCTGAATGATGTCGCAAATCACATTCAAATTCACCCAAATTACTTAAGTGAGTTAATTAGAAAAAGAACTGGAAGATCCTATATTGGACTTTTAACGGAGCTTCGTATGAAAAAGGCTACGGAATTTTTACAACATTCTTCCATAGCTATTAATCATATAGCAAAACGTGTGGGATATAATGATCGAAAATATTTTACAAAACAATTTAAAAAGAAGTATGGCTACACCCCTACCCAGTATCGGCGCAAACATGATAGATAAGCTTATTATCTCTAGATAGTAGTTTCTTTACCAATCCATATCGAAATGATTAAGGAAGATCGGTTAATTATTAGAGTAAATTTAAAACACTTTGATTTTTCACCCCTAATCTGGTATTCATCCCCCTTATCTATATGAAAGCGCTATTTTAAACTATACATAATAATCAAAAGGGGGGATAAGATGAGAAAAATAAAGATTGCCTTTCTAGGAATCATCATGATGTTCATTTTAACAGCTTGTATAGGGAATGGAGATAGTAAAGCGACAAAACGTTCTGCAGCTGATGGAAAGATTTCTATTTCCATATGGCATAACTTTGCTGGAGATGATTTACGAGCCCGAAAAGTGCGAAATATGATTGCTAATTTTGAAGAAGAGAATCCCACGATTGAAGTTGATGAGCAAGCAATCCCAGTAGATGGGTATCGCCAACGAATAAGCACAGTTGCTGCTGCGAATGAACTTCCAGATATATTCTTGACATATGCAGGTAGTTTTACCGATGAATTTTATAATGGTGAGCTTATTCAGCCTATTACATCCTTATTTGAGGAAAATCCGGAATGGAAAAATTCATTTTTAGAAGGCGCGTTAGAACCTTACAAGTATGATGGAGAATTATATTCTGCGCCAATTGCAATGTCTGCTACATCCTTTTTGTATTATAACAAAGATTTGTTCACAGCGAATAATTTAGAGGTTCCAGAAACATGGGCAGAATTTGTTCAAGTAATAAAAGTGTTTAACGATAAAGGTATCACACCAATTGCTATGGGGAATAAGGCTCCTTGGGTAGCTCAATCAACTACCTTTGGTGCTATAGCTGATCGTGTTACAGGAACAAATTGGTTTTTAGATGCGGTGGAGCAGGAAGATGCCTCATTTACAGATCCGATATTCATCGATGCGTTACATCGTTTTAAGGAGCTAGTTGATAATGGAGCTTATTCAGATGGAGCAAATAGTATGGATAATACGCAGGCTGAACAGTATTTTGCGCAAGGAAAAGCAGCTATGATGATTAATGGAGCTTGGACATTAAGTAGTCTAGGTGCTTCTCAATCTGAACAAGTTTTAACTAATATTGGTGTATCCGTTGTCCCAGGCATTGAGGGTGGTAAAGGATCAGGAAATACAATTACTGGTGGACCTGGTGGTGGTTTCTTACTTAGCAGTGAGACAAAAGGAGAAGATAAGCAAGCTGCATTAATGCTTATTTATAAATTGAGTAATGCAGATGCCCAGAAAGAAATAGCTGAAAGTAATTCAATGGTTATGTATGATGTAGACATTGATAAAGAGAATGTTAACCCGTTATTTTTTGAAGCATTTAATTTAATTCGTGAAGTTGAATTTGCCCCTGTATATGATCTGTACCTAACTTCAGAGGCTGGAGAAGCCGTTAATAATGGATTACAAGAAATTATGTTAGGAGGAGATCCAGAGAAGGTAGCTGAATCAATACAAAAAGCACAGTCTTCTAATTAATGAATCGAGCAAAGGGGGGACAGTTATGCAATCTAATTTAAAGTTAAAGGGTTTGTTGGTAATTACTTTACTTCCAGCCCTTTTACTTTATTCTTTTTTTGTTATTATTCCAATATTTTGGTCATCCTACTACGGGTTTTTTGAATGGTCTGGATTAGGGGATGCCACGTATATTGGCTTGCAAAACTATATTGATGTGATGCAAAGCCCTGTATTTTGGCGTTCTCTCAAGAATAATCTGATGATTGTTGCCGCATCTGTTTTTGGCCAAGTACCGATTGCATTAGCTTTAGCGTTAATGCTTCGTAAAAGTAACTGGTTTCAAATATTTGTACGGTCAGCTGTTTTTTTACCAATGGTTATCTCCACAGTAGTAGTAGGTCTGATTTGGGGATATATTTATGATCCAGAAATAGGTGTTATTAATACCGTATTACGTGCCGTTGGTTTAGAGTCGTGGACAAAAGCTTGGCTAGCAGATCCTTCTGTAAATATGTATGCAGTTGCTGTTCCTATCATTTGGAATTATATTGGACCCTATTTAATTATTTTTATTGCAGCTATTCAGAATATACCTTCTGAGATGGAGGAGGCTGCTATGATTGACGGAGCATCTGGATGGAAAAAACTGATCTACATTATCTTACCCAATATGTGGACAACAATTAAAGTAGCTGTCGTCTTGTGTATTTCAGGTAGTTTAAAGGCATTCGATCAAGTATTTGTCATGACAGGTGGTGGACCAGCAGAATCCACAGAAATATTAGCAACGTATATGTATAATAATACATTCCTTGTGTACCGCTACGGATACGGTTCTGCAGTAAGTACGATGATAATTCTATTAAGCCTTATCTTAATTGGTATAAGTCAGGTGTTAATGAAGAGAAAGAATGAGGGGATGACTATTCGATGAAATTCCATCTTTTTAAAGGAATAAGAATTTTATTTTTAGCAGTTTTTTCCTTAATGATGATTTACCCTTTATATTGGCTAATCACTAGTGCTTTCAAGACAAACAAAGAATTTTTTGCCCGACCTCACTCTTTTCCTACCAATTTCTCCTTTGAAAACTTTACGAGATCTTGGGAAGTTGCTGATTTAGGAACAGCAATAGTGAATTCAACTATTGTTACAATTACTGCAACGGCATTAACTGTTTTTCTTGGCGCACTAACTGGCTATGTTTTATCCAGATTCATGTTCAAATTAAAAGCATTTTTAATGGTTTTCTTTTTATTGGGAATGTTAATACCTATTCATAGTACGCTAGTCCCATTGTTTACTATGATGGATCAAATAGGATTACTGGATACGTATTGGGCATTAATTTTGCCGTATACGGCCTTTGAATTACCTATTGCCATCTTTTTAACAGTTGCATACATGAGTTCAATACCAAAGGAATTAGAGGAGGCAGCTGTTATCGATGGAAACGGTTATTGGGGGATTTTCTTTCGAATTATGCTTCCTTTGAGTGTTCCTGCACTTTCAACCGTAGCTATTCTATCGTTTTTAAGATATTGGAATGAATTTGTTTTTGCTCTAGTATTTATTAATGATAGTACATTAAAAACATTGCCATTAAGCTTATCCATTTTTTCAGATGGATTCAGTACGGATTATGCATTGACAATGGCCGCAATGACAATTGCAGTCATCCCTACAATTGTCATGTATCTCATTTTCCAAGAACAAATTATGAAAGGAATGGTTGCTGGATCAGTAAAAGGTTAGATATAGAATGGTGGTGTTGGATGTGAATATCATGATAGAAAGGTATGCTTTATTTATACAAAAATTATACTGGTTTGCGTATTTACAGCTATTATGGCTTTTATTTACTACTTGTGGGTTAATCATTTTTGGAATATTTCCTGCTACCTATGCATTATTCTCTGTATGGAAGATGCAAAACAATGTTTCAACTGGGGAAGTGTTTCGATCATTTCGTAACGAGTATTTTTCTTCATTTATTCTTTTAAATAAAGCGGGACTGCTTTGGCAAGCCATGTTGGTAATAATAAGTTCTAACCTTTTGATTGTGGATAGGGAATATAGTCTTGTAAAGCTGGCAGTACTTGGAATGTTAGGATTAATAACTTTAAGTATTATTCATTTCTTTCAATATGCAGATCTGGAACGACAAGCGATTCTACAAATAAAACGGTCGTTTTCTCTTTTGTTTTTACATCCAAGAGAAAATGTAATTTATATGATGATTTTTATAGGGATGATAGTAACAATTCGTTTCCTCCCAGGACTTTCTTTCTTTTTTGGAATCAGCTTCCCCGTTTATTTAACCGTAAAGCTAGGTAAAGTTAAATCAAGTATAGTGTAATAAGACGTATGCTACGCTTAAATACATTGCTTTTTTGTTGTCTAGGAAATTATAACATTTGCCCATGTGGTTAAATAGGGGCGTGTTGAGCCATGTCTAGCTCCAGCGCCCAGAAACGAGGTAATTTCACAATCGCCCTAATCTAAGTCATGACGACTCGCAAGCTCACCGTGATTCCTTTATCTCCGTTGACTCGCTCCAGTCGCTACGTTTCTAATCGGGCGCTTCATTTGTTCCTAAAGCTGAATCGTTGAACATGAGAAGGAAGTATACTTCTATACAATGAGAGCTGTCTTTCGGGGCAGCTCCATTTTCATATGGCTGTCTTTTTATTGGGGATGTATATTAATCTTGTAGTTGTTTACATTAAAATTAGCTTCGGTTATTATAATACGAATTTTGGGATGTGGTGGAAATCGATAATCATGTTGTATCAATACCTAAACCTGTCATTTTATTAAATATTGATTCATTAATGCCTCAGCCATTAGAAATTGCCATGCAGACTGGACGTGCACCAGCTTTAAAATTTTTAATGGAGCAAGGTCGTTATATTGCTAATATGGTAACATCGTTTCCGACCATGTCAGTAACCATTGATAGCAGCCTTTTAACCGGAACGTATGCAGATAAGCATCATATTCCAGGTTTGAATTGGTTTGATACGGAACAGAATCAATTTGTCAACTATGGTACAGGGTTTAGAGAAACGTTTCGTATGGGAATGAAAAAGTCCATTCATCATATGCTTTATAATTTAAATAATGTACATTTGAGTGAAAAGGTCTCAACTATTTATGAAGAATTAGCTCGAATCGGTTTATCTTCAGCGTCTATCAATTCTTTTGTGTATCGAGGAAATAAATTACAGCAATTAAAAATCCCAAAATTTCTTCGTACATTCACTTATTTTGAGGATGGAAAATGGACCATGAAAGTACCTTCAATCTTTTCATTAGGACTCTTTTCGAAACTTCGCCCTGTGGGGTTCACAGCACAACTAGCAGCTGGAAATTATAAATATATGGCACGAGAGCTTCGGTACCTTATTCATAAACAGAAACTTCCAGCATTTACTTTTTGTATATTTCAAGATATGGATGCGCGTATTCATTTTAAAGGACCTATGGATATAAAAGGTATTATTAAAATTGATCGTCAAATTCAAAAAATGTTGAATATGTTTGATAGTTGGGAAGAAGCAGTAAATAGCAATATTTGGATGATTATTGGAGATAATGGTCATTCCGCAACAGGAACGAAGTACCGTGACTATATTATTGATTTGCGTAAGCTTTTAAATAACTATCGAATAGTTCGAATTCAACGTGCAGTTCATAAAAAAGATGAACTAGCGATTTGTGTTAACCAGCGAATGGCTTATGTATATATGTTCACTATCGTTGCATTAAACAAAAACAAAAATGTCAAGCATTAATTAATTTCAAATAAATGTAATTAAAGGGAATTTATAGTCTTCAAAGATATAAAAAAATCCTTATAATTAGATGACAGAAGGTTCAAAGTCCTGTCCATACCCTAATTATAAGGAGT
>NZ_BAAACY010000065.1:0-8114 GCF_039521925.1 Virgibacillus salarius
ACAGCACCTGCACGAGGGTCAAAAGCATGGAAATCCATTTTTAAACGGCGTACTGCTGTAGAACGTGTGACTGCTTATCTCAAGGAATATTATCAACTAGACAATATCCGTTACCGTACTGGAAAACGAGCGAAGGTTCATTTTGACATCGTAACGCTTATTTATAATGCATCAAAACTAGCCAGTGATCGTATTAATTCAATGCTTCATCAAAATATAGCTGCTTAGATTAATTTTAAAAATATTTTTGAGAATTCTGCAGCTCTTTGATTTTATTAAAAAAGTAATTATGAAATTGAGTCAACTAGAGAACCCTTTTGCTTTATTTACTTTTTTCTAGCTGGCTTTCTACAGGTTTCATATGAATAGCGCTATCCGACAATCCCTCCATTGCTTCAAGCAATATCTCATTATAACTAGGATGAGGATATAAGGGGAATCTTAAGTCTTCATCTCTTCCAGCCATTTCTAAAGCGATGATTCCAGAACCGATTAATTCTATTGCATTCGCACCGATTGTATGAACGCCTAGTAGTAGATCCGAATTATTATCTTTTATAACCTTTGCTACGCCACTTTTTTGATTCGAAATCATTGCATAACTATTTCCACTATAGCTAAATTGACTTGTTTTTACTTGAAACCCCTGTTCTTTCGCTTCTTCTTCTGTTAACCCAACTGTAGCTATCGGAGGAACACTGCGAACAATGGTAGGCATCATCGTTAGATCAACCTCACTTGGCTTCCCAGCAATAATTTCCGCTGCAACCTTACCTTGTTTCATTGCCTTTGTCGCTGAAAATGTTCCACCAGTAACATCACCAATAGCAAATATCGATGGAACCGAAGTCCTCAATTGTTTATCTACTTGTATAAATCCATGATCCGAACATTTAACCCCCAGTCTATTAAGCTCCAGTGAAGTAGTTGCTGGCTGCAATGCTGTTGCCATATAAAGATGTGTACCTGAAAGAGATATCTCCTTTTGATTATTCTTCAGTAATCCCACCTGGACATAATTCGAATCCGAGCTTACCTTTTCTAATTGATATCCCCTATAGACTTTTATTTTGTCCTTCTTTAGAACTCGCCTTAATTCACGATTAATCGTATGGTCAAATGAAAAATCCTTGTTATCAAGCACCATCGAAACAGCAGATCCTAGCTTATGAAAACTGCATGCTACCTCTAAAGCATAAGCATCACTACCATAAACAATCAGCTCCTCTGGCACTTCATTCAATTCATATACAGTATGACCAACCAAAATCCGATCGTTTTCACCTATTGTGGATGGCATTACAGCAGTACTGCCAGTAGCTATGATTGCCTGATTAAAATCAAACAGTTCAAAACGATGCCCTAATTCCACACCAATTCGATTATCGTTAATGAAATTTGCCCTTCCACGAATAATTTCTACTTTATTTGCCTGACATAAATTCTCAACCCCGGATCTCAATCGCTGGATGATCTGATCTTTATACGAAATTAATTGAGCAAAGTCTACAGCTGGTGTTCCTACACATATGCCAAATGATTGGAAGTCTGCTACAGAAGCCACTTGCTGGGCAGCATGGCTGAAAACTTTTGAAGGTATACACCCTCTATTTAAACAAGTACCACCAAGCTGGTCCTGTTCAATTACGGTTACCTGGATTCCTAGCTGGGCTGCACGAATAGCTGCATTATAACCTCCTGGTCCTCCACCTATGATTATTAATTCGCGGTGCTCTGCAAATTCTCCTACTACCAATTAGATCAACTCCAATAATAACTTGTTTGGGTTTTCAACTAATTCAATAAATCGATTTGTAAAGGCAATCGATTGAGCCCCATCGATAACCCGATGATCAAATGACACGGATATATTCATTATCGAACGAATTGCTATTTCATCATCATCCAAGACAATGGGCATTCTTTTTGTCTTATAAAATGTCATTATGCTAGTCTGTGGATGATTAATAATTGGGGTAGCTCCTGTACCACCAAGTGGGCCCACATTATTAACAGTAAAGGTACCATGCTTCATGTCGCCTGCTGTTAATTTCCCTTCTCTTGCTTTTATGGTTAATTCCTTCATCTGCTTGTTAATCGTTCGAATGGATTTCTGATCTACATCATAAATGACCGGAACTAATAACCCTGCTTCTGTGTTTGTAGCTATCCCCATATGGTAATCGGTTAAAAGTCGGATAACCTCATTTTCCTCATCTAATCTTGCATTAAATAGCTGATGCTCTTTTAAACAAATAACCGTTGCTTTAACCAGAAATGCAGCGAGGGAAATACTATCTCCTGATAGCTTTAACGTCTTTCTAAGCTCATTAAGGTTCGTCACATCTACTTCATCAAAATGGGTAACATGTGGAATTGTCAGCAAGGAATGGCTGACTTTAGTCGCAATTTGCTTTCGGATGCCTTTGAAAGGAATCGTTGTGCCCTCAGCATCCTCCCTTATACCGGTATGTGATTCCCCTTGATTATCGTTGCAAGCATTTGACTGGTTGCTGAATCGATAGACATCTTCCTCTAAGACGCGCCCAGCTGGACCACTTCCCTTAATCTGTTCAATATCAATACCTAGCTCCCTAGCAATCTTTCTCGTATAAGGAGCTGCTAATATTCGATTATAGGGATTACGGAATGAATTTTGACTATCTAAAGCTGATGCTGCCCCTTCATCCACCAATACTTGCTGTTCAGCTTTCGTTGTGATTACAGCATCTTTGCCTGTATCAATTTCCATTATTACGGTGCCAACCGTTACAATATCTCCAGTTGCATAATAGATTGATTTAATCTTTCCTGCTGAAGGTGCAGGAATCTCAGCAACCATTTTATCTGTCTGTAACTCTACAAGCGGCTGATCTACCTCTACTTCATCACCTACATCAACAAAGTAATGAATAATTTCACCCTCATTCATTCCTTCACCAATATCCGTAAATTTTATTTGAACCACCAGCTCACCTCCTAAAACTCGTAAACTTGTTTTATGGCTTTCGACACACGTTCCTTTGTTGGCAAATAATCATTTTCCAAGGCGAATAACGGAACTGGCACATCGAAGCCAGTTACCTTTTCAATCGGAGCCTTGAGAAAGAGAAAAGAAGTATCATTGATAATAGATATAATCTCGCTTCCAACGCCACCTGTCTCATGGCCTTCATGTACAATAACAACTCTACCGGTTTTCTGAACCGAGCCGGCAATAATCTCTTTGTCTAGCGGGTATAATGTCCGGAGATCGATGACATCACAGGATATCTGATACTGTTTCATTTCCTCTACAGCAGCCTCTACAATTGGGAGCATGGCACCCCAGGCAAGAATAGTAACATCTTCCCCTGCTTGCAAAGTTTTTCCCTTTCCAAGCTCAATCCGATAAGCATTCATAGGTACCTCTTCCCGTTGACCTCGATATAGACGCATCGGCTCCAGGAATAACACAGGATCAGGATCTTCAACTGCTGCAATAAGCAATCCCTTGGCATCATAAGCATTAGAAGGGCAAACAACTTTTATACCTGGCAAATGTGTAAAGAGAGCTTCTACACTATCAGAATGAATTTCCGGTGATCTTACCCCTGCACCATATGGTGCGCGTATCACCATTGGTATATGATAATGTCCTAACGTACGTGTACGAGTCCTAGTGACATGGGTGGCGATTTGTTCCAAAGCAGGATAAATAAACCCTAAAAACTGGATTTCAACTACTGGTTTTAGCCCATTCAAGGCCATACCAACTGCTGTTCCTACAAAACCTGCCTCACTTAATGGTGTATCAATAACACGGTGGTCTCCAAACTTCTGCTGCAACCCATCTGTTGCGCGGAACACTCCACCATTCTTTCCGATATCCTCCCCAAGTAAAAGTATGTCATTATCCAGTTCTAGCATTGTTTGTAACCCGTTATTTATTGCCTGAACAACTGTAAGTGAATTTGTTTTAACCCCTGACCTCTTCTCTAACTCCTTTGACATCACCATAATCAGCTTTGCCTCCCTGTCGAGATAATGCTTTCCTTTTGTTTTTCGATCGTCCATGTTGGTTTTTCAAAAACATAGTCAAACATATCCGCTGCATTCGGCTTTTGATAAGATTCCATTCTCTGGATAGCCTCATCAATTTCTGCTTTGATTTCGTTAGTAATTGTAGCTGCCCAATCACCATCCCATATATTGTAATGCTTCATATATTTCTCTAATCGCAATACGGGATCTATCTCTTCTCGGACACGGTTTATCTCTTCCTGATCTCTATATTTGGAAGGGTCATCCGCTGTTGTATGCGCGCCGAATCTTACTGTAACAGCTTCGATTAACGTCGGCCCTTCTCCTAAACGGGCTCTTTCTAGCGCTTCTTTCACAGCAAAATGAACCGCAAAAATATCCATCCCGTCAACACGTTTACCAGGAATATCATACGCTTCTGCTTTTTGGGCAATTGTCTGGGAATTCATTTGTTTGTTCACTGGTAACGAAATCGCAAATCCATTATTTTGGTTAAAGAATACAACAGGTGCTTTAAATACACTAGCTATATTAATGCCTTCATGAAAGTCCCCTTCGGATGTTGCTCCATCACCAAAATAAGCTATCGCTGCATTTTTTGTTCCTTTATATGTCTCAGCCATTGCTGCACCAGCAGCATGGGGTAAATGTGTAGCGATTGGTATGGAAGCGGCCATAATATGTTTTTCCCTAGAGGGCAAACAACCTTCAATACGACCATTCCAATGCAGTAACATCCTATCTAAATCTGCACCGAATGTTAATGATGCGCCATGATCTCGATATGTTGGAAACATCCAATCTTTATCAGCTAATGCTAATGCACTTCCCACCTGAGCTGCTTCTTGCCCCGCGAATGGTACATATGTGCCTATCCGTCCTTGCCTCTGTAAGGCTACCCCCTTTTGGTCATATGTACGAATTCGTAGCATGTGATAATAAAATGACTTAACCTGGTCTACAGTTATCTCCGTTTCATATGCATGATCCAGCAATTCGCCATTTTTATTCATAATTTGAAATAATGGATACCGTTCTTTCATCTCAACCCCACCTTTTAATAAGATTAAGAAAACATATCTATCTGTTATGAAAAGAATTATCTTTTAAAGTCCCATTTCGGTCTTTGATTTCGTACATAGAAATTATTTCTTTTATGCTGTTCCTGCAATTGTCTTTGACACTTTTTATTAGCAGCTTCTATTGTTGTAATATTTTCTAGTCTCGCTTGCTTATATATATCTAAGACGGAATTATAGATAGATTTTGTTTTTACTAATACACGCTCTTTATTTGATCCATATAGTTCATCAGCTACCTGGATTAGACCACCTGCGTTAACTATAAAATCAGGTGCGTACATAATCTCTCTTTCTCGTAGTCTCTCCGCATCTAACTTACTAGCTAATTGATTATTTGCAGAACCGACTACAGCCTTGACATTTAGTTGGGGAATCGTCCTTTCATTTAGTATTCCTCCCATTGCACAAGGCACAAAAATATCTGCATCTACCGTGTAAATATCTCTGCTATCGACTGCAATTACTGAAGCTCCAGCTACCTTGGCTTTTTCCTTGATATCATCTATCCGTTTTTCATTGATATCTGTAACGTAAAGCTCTGTGCCTAATTGTAATAAATGTTCAGCTATTCTTGTACCAACTTTTCCTAAGCCTTGGATAGCATACCTTTTACCACTTAGATCATCATTGCGATATAAAAACTGACAAGTAGCTTTTAAAGCATAGATCATCCCTTGAGCTGTAGGAATTGATGTATCCCCACTACCGCCAAATTCTTCTGGGATCCCATTAATAAAATTTGTCTCCTTAGAAGCGTGGACAAAGTCATCCATCGTCGTTCCCATATCAGTCCCAGTATAGAATCTACCATTTAATGAATTGACAAACTGACCAAAGGAACGAAACATAGCTGGAGACTTATCCTTTTGTGGATCACCAATTATTACTGCCTTTCCCCCTCCAAAATCAACGTCACTGGCGGCACACTTTGCTGTCATCCCTTCAGATAGACGAAGGACATCTTCTAACGCCTCACTTACATCCGTGTATGGATACATACGAGTACCACCTAATGCAGGCCCAAGCGTTGTATTATGAATAGCAATAATAGCTTGTAAATTAGTTGAAGGATCATTACAAAATATGACTTGCTCATGACTCGAAATTTTTTGAAACATATCGACCTCTTTTGCATTGAATTGCTCAAGTTGTTTCATTTTAATCCCCCCATTATCTAATTCCTTATTTACGTGGCAGCTGATAATTTTTCGTTAATAACTGCTTTAGGTAGAATGGCTTGTTGAACCTCCCCCTTTCCTATAAAGCCATGTTGATTTTTGACAGTCACATCTGCTGTAACCCCTCGCTTACTAATTTGGGTAACAATCGCAGTTACTTGAATAACTGTCCCTAGACCTGATGGGGCAAGATGCTGTACTGAAACCGCTGCCCCCATTCCCTCTTCATGTTCTTCTAAATAAGGTATTATTAACTTTCTAGCTGCCCATTCCATATGGTATACCATGGAAGCGGTTGAGTATGCAGGGTGGACTAGCTCCCCACCAAACTGCGCAAACATTTTCCGAGTTACTTCTACAGTTAACGTCGCTGTATCTCCTACTTGTAGCCCATCTTTCATCAATTCCACCCTTCCCTTAAGCATTCATTGTATGCGCTTACATATTTTCCGAGAAAGAACTTCTGTTACACCCACTACATAGATTTTCCATATATATCTAAATATTTTATATATTTTGGATGTTACAATATTGAATCATTTTAGTCAACAGCAAACTGTTAACTAAAATGAAGAAATAAAGGGAAACTTCAATACATGGGGTTCTGTTTATCCCCCACGGATGGTTAGTACCACTAAGGGTATGACCTAAAGACCCTTGAACCAATTGGACATTTACTGGCAGTTGTTCCCCCTCTTTCCTATATTCGTTTCAATGTTACTTAAAGGTCGGGGTACTACTGCCAGTTATATGCGGGATAAACCCTAAATTGGTGAAGCATGTTAGATTATTGATGATTAATATGCATTAACACACCTTCCAAACCCTTATTAATATGCTGTTTCATTAAAGCAATCGCATCATCCTCATTACCCTTCAACAAAAGCTCGATTAGACGTTCATGTTCCTTCACAAAGGATGGATAGAAATCGCCTTTAACCATACTAATACGCATATAATGGATTTTTGTCCTGATTGCTTCTAACAACGCCAATAGCTGACTGTTTTTGGAAGCGTGAATAATAATATCATGAAACTGTTGATCTAGCTGTCCTAATTCAATGACTTTATCCCGCTCATACGCCTTAATGGTGTCATGTAAATTTTTCTGCAATTGTTCCTCTTCCGCTTCTGTAATATGTTCAATCGCCAGACGGATCGCTAAGGCCTCTAAGCTTTCTCTGCATTGAAATATATCTACAACATCTTTAACAGTTGGTTTATACACTCTCACATAACCATCGTTATATGTAAGTAGCCCATCTTGAATAAGCATTCTAATCGCTTCTCTAACAGGACCTCGGCTGATTCCTAACTTTTTGGCCAACCTTGCTTCAACCACACGTTCGTACGGTTTATATTCCCCCTTCACAATTTCCTCTTTTAAAATATGATACGCCTGTAAATGTAATGATTCTGGTTTCACTATACGAGTCATCGTTACCTCCCTATGCAGTAGCAGTTATCAATAAGTTCCGAATATATAGATTTCATTATAGCAAAATACCAGTAATGTGTTTATAGTAAATAGAATAATATTTAGAAAAACGGAGCAAAATTCGTTCAGTCCTTATCACTACATGCTCAGATTTACGCTTCCTCTAGTAGCTATTATGGAATAATAGCTACTGCTTGACCACCACTCCGGCTGCCCACTTCCCTTTCCGTGGGGTTTGTCCTTCAGCTAACTTTTTTAGCAAAACCCGCTCAAAAAAGTGGATCTTCAGGTCAAACATTTCCCACAGGAGTTGAAGTGACCGGCCTTCGCTATTATCAGGCTCTACAACGCTAGCATGAAGTAACACAGCTGCTTTTATACTCACAGATAGCG
>NZ_BAAACY010000066.1:0-21573 GCF_039521925.1 Virgibacillus salarius
GGGATTAGCGCGAGCCGAAAATCCACTTTGCAACGTGTTCTTCTTTGCAAAGTTAGTTGAGGCCGTGCCCGCGGAAAGCGAAGTAATTAGTCGGAGCATTACCAATATACATCAAACATTTCAAAATAACTACTTGGCTTAACGCAGTCATTGCACTGATTTTATACTTTCTTAACTTAGAACAAAAGCAAAAGCACTCGATTAGAAATATAGCAACTGGAGCGAGTTAACTAAGATAAAGGAATCACGGTAAACTTACGAACCGACGATGACTTATCGTAAGGTGATTCATGAAGTCGCCTAGTTTCTGGGCGCTGGAGCTGGACGCGGCTCACGCCCATATTTATCCACATGGGTTAACTTTTAATTTCCTAGACAATTAAAAAAGCTAATCTCCGTCGTGCAGAGAATAGCTTTTTATGATTGTTATTTAATTTTGGAAAATACCGTATGAATCGCGTTAATTGTTTTCTCAATATCTTCATCCGTATGAGCGGTTGATAGGAATAGGCCTTCAAACTGTGATGGAGGCAAAAATATTCCTTCTTCAATCATCCCTTTATAATATTGAGAGAAATAATCTAGATTGGAAGTCTGTGCTGTTGCGAAATTAGTCACATCTTCATTGGTAAAGAATACCCCAACCATAGAACCAGCACGATTAATATGCAATGGAATATTATATTTAGTTGCAGCTTGGGTGAAGCCTTCCACTAATTGGTCAACCTTCTTATTAATCTCCACGTAGGTTTCATTGGTTAGTGCTTTTAGTGTTTCAATACCTGCAGTCATCGCTAATGGATTCCCTGATAACGTTCCAGCTTGATAGATAGTTCCTGTCGGAGCAACTTTTTCCATTATTTCTCTTTTCCCACCATATGCACCTACAGGAAGACCCCCACCAATTACTTTTCCAAGGCATGTCATATCAGGAGTAACTGCAAAATGTCCTTGTGCACAATGATAGTCAACGCGGAATCCTGTCATAACTTCATCAAATATTAGAACCGTACCATTATTTTCTGTAATCGTCCGTAGCTCTTGTAAAAAGTTATTACGTGGAGGTACAACACCCATATTTCCTGAAACCGGCTCAACAATTACAGCAGCAATATCGTCACCAAATTGTTCGAAGGCATAACGAGTACTTTCCAAATCATTATAAGGAACTGTTATGGTGTTTTGTGCAATTGACTTTGGAACTCCAGGACTATCCGGTAGTCCTAGTGTTGCTACACCTGAACCAGCCTTTATTAATAAAGAATCGCCATGTCCATGGTAATTCCCTTCAAACTTTAATATTTTATCTCTTCCCGTGTAGCCTCTCGCTACACGTAAAGCACTCATCGTGGCTTCTGTTCCTGAGTTTACCATTCTTACCATTTCAATAGATGGAACACGATCAATAACGAGTTGGGCTAGTTCATTTTCTACTAAGGTAGGAGCACCAAAGCTTGTTCCCTTTTCTGCCACCTGCTTTAATTTCTCTACGACACGATCATCTGCATGCCCCAAGATAAGTGGTCCCCAGCTTAATACATAATCAATATACTCGTTTCCATCAATATCTTTCATTTTAGAACCTTTGCCAGATTGCATAAAAATTGGTGACATCCCTACAGACTTAAATGCGCGGACAGGCGAATTTACACCTCCAGGCATTAAATCAACTGCTTCTTTGTATGCATCGCTAGACTTGGTAAAGCTTTTCACAAATAATCACCTCTGTTTTTTAACTGATAAATGCTATTTATTTAACCATTTTGCAACATCTTTTGCAAAATAAGTAATAATCAAGTCGGCACCTGCTCGTTTCATAGAAAGTAACTTTTCCATCACAAGCTCTTCCTCATTAATCCATCCATTCATTGCTGCAGCTTTTACCATCGAATATTCTCCACTAACATTATAGGCAACAACTGGCACATCAAAGTTATTTTTAACATCTCTTACAATATCTAAGTAGGATAGTGCTGGCTTCACAATCAAAAAGTCTGCGCCTTCCTCTACATCGGATTGCGCCTCACGCATTGCTTCCAATCGATTTGCAGGATCCATTTGATACGTTTTTCTGTCGCCAAATTGCGGTGTGCTATCAGCTGCATCACGAAATGGGCCATAGAAGGCTGAAGAATATTTTACAGCATAGGACATAATCGGAATATTTTTATATCCGGCTTCATCCAACGCGCTACGAATGACTGTTACAAATCCATCCATCATGTTAGAAGGGGCGATTATGTCCGCACCCGCTTCTGCCTGTGATACAGCCGTTTTAGCTAACAATTCTAGTGATGCATCATTATCTACATCATGGTTATGAATCACACCACAATGACCATGGGATGTATATTCGCATAAGCAAGTATCAGCTAGCACTAACATCGAAGGAAGTGCCTTTTTAATTAAACGCGTAGCTTCTTGGACAATCCCTTGATCTGTAAATGCACCAGTGCCTTGCTCATCCTTATCCTTAGGTACACCAAACAACATTAATGCTTTTATCCCAAGTTGATCAATTTCTTTTACTTCTCCTAATAATAAATCCAACGATACTTGATAAACACCAGGCATAGATGGTACTTCATTTTTTATATTCTCACCTTCGATAACAAACAATGGATAAATGAGATCATTAGTGTGCAAATGTGTTTCTCTTACCAATGCCCGCATGGAATCCGAACTTCTTAGCCTGCGATGACGTGCAAACCCTTCTGTAGCTTTCATATTTATCTATCCTCTCTTTTGAATATCGTTTATCATACAAGTTATCATACCATCAATAGTAAATTCATTAGGTACTAATATAGATTGAAATCCCACTTGTTTTGCCCGTAGTTCAGTAGTTGTACCGATGCAGACACAGGGTATATGTGGTATGTGAGAAGTCATCTCTACAAATGCTTCAATAGTTGATGGACTTGTAAATGTAAGATAATCAAAGCTATGTTCTTCTAGAATGCTTGATAATTTATCTTTCATCACTTCATTGGAATAGGTTTCGTATACTACGAATGGTGTAAATAATAGATTTTCTGCTTCCAATCGTTTCGGCAAAATATCTCTGGAGCGATTACCTTGTATCAATAAAATTGGGCCAGGATCACTATATTTTTCCAAGAACTCGGTTGCCATCGTATCTGCATTATAGGCTGAAGGTATAAATTGGGCAGCATATCCAAATTGCTTAAGCTTTTCTTCCGTTTTCCGGCCAACCACTGCTATCTTTACTTGTTGCAAATGTATATCGACTTGATAACGATTGACAAGCTTAAAAAAGCAATCAACCCCATTTGAACTTGTAAAGAAGATCCAGGCAAATTTAGAGATAGACTGAAAAAATTCAAAATGATTCTCCCTATCTCTACAAGCAATGCGTAATAATGGAGCTGAAACAGGTTTACCACCTAAAGCCTTTATTTTCTCAGCAAATGATAGCGCCTTAGTTTGTTCTCGAGTGACGAGAATCTTCCTTCCTGATAATGGCAAGGACATTATTTGTCTAGCTCCTCTTTTACTTTTTCAATAATTTCCTTTGCACCTTGATTCATCAGTCTCTCAGCAGCTTCTTTCCCAACTAATTCTGGATCTGTTCCACGAACAACTTCCTTCAAAATCGTTTTCCCATCAGGTGTACCTACAAGCGCGGTCAAGATTATATCATCGCCTTCTAAATATGCGTAGCCACCAATAGGAACTTGACAGCCTCCTTCAAGAAGATGTAAGAAAGTTCTTTCTGCTGTCACTGTACGCGTTGTAGATGCATCATTAATTTTAGAAAGTAATGCACGAAGTTCTTGATCATCTTCACGACATTCGATAGCTAAAGCGCCCTGTCCAACTGCAGGAACGCAGACATCTGGCTCTAAATATTCTGTAATTAGTTCTTCACTCAAACCGACACGTTTGAGCCCGGAAACAGCTAAAACAATCGCATCATAATCTTCTTCCTTTAATTTTCGAATCCGCGTCTCTATATTTCCTCTGATCCACTTAATACTAACATCTGGACGTGCAGCTAATATTTGTGCCGCTCTACGTAGACTACTAGTACCAACAATCGCCCCTTTCCTTAAATCATGAAGCATAACATTCCCTTCCGAAATAAAGGCATCACGATGATCCTCACGCTCTGGAATGGTTGTAATCACAAGACCATCTGGCATTTTAGCTGGCATATCTTTCATACTATGTACAGCTAAATCGATTTCTTTATTATACATAGCTTGTTCAATTTCCTTAACAAAGAGTCCTTTTCCCCCTACCTTTGATAAGGTAACGTCTAAGATGCGATCACCTTTTGTTACAATTTTTTTTACTTCAAACTCATTTTCAACTCCAGCTTGTTTTAATCTGTTAATCACCCAATTCGTTTGCGTTAATGCTAGATTACTTTTTCTTGACCCAACAACAATTTTACGCACTGTAACTTCCTCCTTAACGACTAAAAGTGAAAATTTGATAAGGTGCTAAATAAAAAGAAATTAATTAATAAAATAAGAAACGCTGCGGTATTATACATTGCTGTCACCTTACCTTTATACCCTTTTAGTAATCTTAAAATCAAGTAAATGATATATATAGCGAGTACAAAGAAAGATCCGATCGTTTTCAAATCAAACCAGTAGAATTCTGCGTTTGACACATATGCCCATACCACACCTAAAATAATAGCAATTAGTAATAATGGAACACCAATTGTTACTGCTTTAAATGAATAATCATCAAGTCTATTTAAATCCCCAAATCTCCACATCCATTTAAAGCCTTTTTTCCGCTTCAGAAGCTGATATTGAATGATATACATTAACGATAATAGAAATGAAAATGTAAAGAAACCATAGGAAATGATGGCAACCGTGATATGAGCAACTAATATCTCATGAACAAGCTGGATACCATGTGTTTCTAAATTTGCCTGTGCATCCAATAGTAAATATAATAATAAGATAAAAAAACTGAAGACATTTGTAAAAAAGACGATAAAATGAATAGGAAATAATTTGTTCGCAATTAACGAAATCGTAACTAAGACCCATGCATAAAAAAACAAACTATCATTTAACGTAATGATTGGAAAGTTATGTTCGATTAGTACTTCGTACAATAAAAAAACGGTTTGTATAACCCAAACCACACTAAGCAACCAGAAGGCAGCTCGATTGACCTTCCGGTTGTCCTGAATAAAATCGATAAAATATCCAATCAAGCTCAAACCATAGATAATCAGTATGAATTCATAAAGCCATTTTAGTTCAATCATACGTGAAATCCTTTCATTATAAAGTTGTTATCTTATCCAACAACGGAAAGGATACCTCTTTCTTCTTGATTGCTGTAACCGAATCATTTTTTTTTGCCTGCTTTGCATATTCAGCTTGTACCTCATCTTCAATTCCAAAAATATCAATGAATAACTGCAGTGTGTCATCAGCATTATGACCAGCAGCTAATTCCTTTACTTGCGTAACAGGTTCTTTCAGAAGTTGATTAACAATGCTTTTAGTATGCTTGTTAATAACTTTCTTTTCTCTTTCTGTCAAATCAGGAATTTTACGTTCAATGCTTTTTACCGTTTCCGCTTGGATGGAAAGTGCTTTTTGCCTTAAAGCCGATATTACTGGAACTACACCAAGTGTTTTAAGCCATTCTTTAAATGATACAATCTCAGCTTCAAACATTAACTCAATTTGTTCGGCAGCATTTTTTCTAGCTTCTAAGTTTTCATCCACGATATGCTGCAAATCATCAATATCATATAGGAAAATATTATCCATCTGACTAATAGCAGGATCTACGTCTCTTGGTACAGCAATATCAACTAAAAACAGTGGGCTACCCTTACGTTCTTTTTGTACAGGTTCAACCATGTCTTTCGTCAGAATTACGGAATCTGAACCTGTTGAAGTAATTACAATATCCGCACTTTTTAATACATGTGGTAAGTAATCCATTGATTCAGATTGTGCAGAAAATTTTGTTGCAAGTACTTCTGCCTTTTCCTTTGTTCGATTAACAACTGTAATTTGCGTTGCGCCAGAGCCTTGGAGGTTTTTGGCAGCAAGTTCCCCCATTTTCCCTGCTCCTAAAATGACTACATGTTTATGTTGTAAGCTGCCGAAGATTTTTTTTGCTAACTCTACTGCAGCATAACTAACAGAAACTGCGTGTTCGCCTATAGACGTTTCCTTTTGTACTCGCTTACCAAATGTAATAGCCTGCTTGAACAATTCATTAAAAATGGTACCTGTTGTTTCCATTTTTTGAGCAGTTAAAAACGCTTGTTTTACTTGTCCCAAAATTTGTGTCTCACCTAAGACCATGGAATCTAGCCCTGTGATTACACGAAATAAATGCTCCATCGCACCATCATCTTCTGTTATTCGTAAAAAGGGTGCGAACTCGTTCTTATCTACTTGAAACCAGTCCGCTAAAAATTGCTTAATATAATAGCGGCCTGTGTGAAGTTGATCAACTACAGCATAAATCTCGGTACGATTGCATGTGGAAACAATCACATTTTCCAGAATGCTCTTTTGTTTCTTCAACGTAACCATAGCATCATGAAGATCTTCTTCTGAAAATGCAAGCTTCTCCCTTATTTCTACAGGGGCTGTTCTGTAATTAAACCCAACTTTTAAAATATGCACACTATCTACCCCCAAAAATCCTAGCTAATCCATACGTACTTTAAATAGAAAGTTTTACTTAATAATTAGTATAAACTAAAACCTTTGCTAATTTCCATTATAACATGATTATTTATTTACAATTTCTTTAAATGTGAACATAATCTGAAACAATATGGTAGAGTAATTATAGGATTATTAACACGAATGTACTTTATCATAATGGCATAAAAGAAGCAAGAATCTGAAATGCAGCTACATGAGGTGAAAGCTTGAAAAAACAACAAACTTTAACTGCTTATTTACTAATTGGTATCGGTGTGTTTTTTCTATTACAACAATTAAACATCCCCATACTATCTAATTTTTATTCATGGCAAACAATAATCATTCTAATTGGGCTTGTATTACTTATCCATAGCTATGTTACAAAAAGTTATCAAAATTTATTTACTGGTACAGTAATCTTAGGATTAGGTATACATTTTTATGGGATTGCTTATTATTCCTTTTGGATAGATCATTGGGCCATGTATCTCCTTATCGTGGGTATAGCATTTATCATCCGCTATTTACATACGAAAGAGGGAATCATTCCTGGTTTATTACTTATTGTTTTTGCTATTATTATGCTTTTTTCTATTCAACTGCCGGTTTGGTTTAATTGGATCTATATCGTTCTAGAATATTTAGAACGATTTTGGCCAGTTATTCTTATTGTCTTAGGCTTGTATCTATTGAAAAGGAAAAAGTAAGTCTAGCCTAAAAAAAAGACATCTGCATTAGTTTAAGCAAATGTCTTTTTTTCATACGTTGTTTTATAATACAGAGCTCAGAAAGGCCTGTGTCCTTTTTTCTTTTGGATTATCAAATAATTCATTTGGGCTGCCAACCTCAATAATTTTACCTTCATGCATATAGACAGCCCAATCAGCAACCTCACGGGCAAATCCCATTTCATGTGTTACAACAACCATAGTCATCCCCTCTTCTGCCAATTCCTTCATTGTTGCTAAAACTTCTCCCACCAATTCAGGATCTAGTGCGGAAGTTGGTTCATCAAACAGCATGACATCCGGTTTCATTGCTAATGCTCTAGCAATTGCCACACGTTGTTTTTGACCACCAGATAAAGTGGAAGGATACACATCATACTTGTCTCCTAAACCAACTTTCTCTAATAAATATTTTCCTTCTTCTATTGCCTCCTGTTTCGTTTGTTTTTTAACCTGGATGGGAGCCTCGATAACATTCTGCAACACCGTCATATGTGGAAATAAATTAAAGTGTTGAAACACCATCCCTACTTTTTGTCGTATTTTGTTTAGATCATGGGTATCCTTTTCAATTTGTTCTCCCTCAATGATTATTTGACCACTGTTTTTTATTTCTAAAAAGTTCAAGCAACGAAGTAGCGTGCTTTTACCAGAACCACTAGCACCAACTAGAACGACAACATCACTTTCCTTTACCGTTAAATTTATATCCTTTAAAACATGTAAGTTGCCAAATGATTTATTTAACTTATTAACTTTAATCATTTCTTGGTTGTTCAATGTATCCATTTCTTTCCTCCTCTAATTAATCACTACGTGCGAGCTTTTTCTCAGTTAGATTCACCACATAGGTTAGAATGAGTACAATCAAGAGATAGTAGATTGCTACAGTTAAATAATATGGTAGATAATCAAAGCTATTCGATCCCATCGTACTTGCTACTCCAAATAAATCCTGCATTCCAATAAAAGAGACTAAGGAAGAATCCTTAATACCTATGATAAATTGATTTCCCAAAGAGGGAACTGCTCTGCGAAAAGCTTGCGGGAGAATAATTCTTCGCATCGTTAATCCTCTGCTCATCCCCAGTGAGCGACCAGCTTCACGTTGTCCTTTATCAATTGACTGGATAGCACCTCGGATAATTTCAGCAATATAAGCACCACTATGAAAGGCTAAACCGGCTGCTCCTGCCCAAAACATTGGTATAAGTAATATATCAGTAAGACCATAAAAAAGAATAAAAATTTGCACAATAAGTGGAGTACCTCTTACTATCCAAATATAAGCATCCGCTATCCATTGCAGTATTTTTATATTTGAAATCTTCAATATTGCAAAAAACAAACCAATGATAAAGGCTATTAATAAAGAAACAACAGATAGCTTAATCGTTATCCATAGTCCATCTAAAAATACATCTATGCTCCCT
This sequence comes from Virgibacillus salarius, assembly GCF_039521925.1. Classification (NCBI taxonomy): domain Bacteria; kingdom Bacillati; phylum Bacillota; class Bacilli; order Caryophanales; family Bacillaceae; genus Virgibacillus; species Virgibacillus salarius. The sequence continues at coordinate 8,839 of NZ_BAAACY010000066.1, forward strand.
GTAAAAATCTCAAAAAAGTGTGTGATTGCTGACAAATCATATTTCCCTCCCTTAAAGATGGAAGTGTGCGCAACTTTTTGCGCACACTTGTAACCTTCTGTATCCTATTCTATTATTCAACAAACAGCTTAATCCACAGTTTCTGGTTTTTGTGTAATGTCACCACCAACCCATTTTTCAGAGAGCTCTTGAAGCTCTCCATTTTCCTTCATTTCCTGTAATGCCTCATTAACCGCCTTTAATAACGCATTATTGTCTTTTCCAATAGCAATCGCTTGTTCGCTTACTCCAAGCTGACCTCTATTTTCTATTTTTAACCCATTATCAATCGCAGTTATTCCCGTGACATCGTCCGTTATGACAGCATCATGATGCCCTTTTGCCAAAGATTGTAAGGCTACTACATCACTATCAACCTGTGGAATGTTATCTGTATATTCCGTTGCCATTTCGATATATGTCGTTCCTCGCGCAACAGAAACCTCTTTGCCTTCAAGATCCTCAGGTGCTTGAATTTCACTGTCTGGCCTAGTATAAATTACTGGACCTGAATAATAATAAGGTTGGGAGAAATTAACCTGCTTTAAACGTTCCTCTGTTATCGTATGACTGGCAACCGCTATGTCGTACCTTCCTTCTGTAACTCCTGTAACGATCCCAGAAAATTTTGCACGCTGTGGATTGGGTTCTAATCCTAATTTATTAGCAATTGCCTTACCAACAGCAATGTCATAGCCTACCATCTTCGTCCCCTCCATGTAACTGAAAGGTTTAAATTCTCCAGAAGCAGCAAATGTAAGCTTTCCATCCTCTACAAGCGAGAAGGCATTTTTTTCACTTTCTGAATCACCCTCTGATGAAGTTGAACCTTCATCTGACCCACAAGCAGCAAGAAACAACATTAATAAAAAGACAAATATTGTAATATTCAGTTTTTTCAACAGGTAAACACCCTTTCTAATTCTTAGTGAATTGCTCAGAAGAGATCGCATTTTTCTTAATTGCGCACCAATAAGTAAGATTATAACAATGTTATTGATTAATCACCAATTGGCTATAGGCGAGTCTCATATCTTTAAAGAACAAATGAATATTCTATCAGGTTATAACTCTATTTCTCTTACACATACCCATAAATACTAAGTTATACTCCTGAATTCTAAAAATTTAATATTATTTCATTTATTGTTTATAATAAAGATATTTTAAACTTCCTTTCCTGTAGGAAGTTTAGTAGGACATCCCTTTTTGCAAAAATGAAAGTGAAGAAGTTCGTTTTATTATTCGGAATCGAGGTCCTATAGACCTTGTTCGAGCTTTCGTTTCCCTCTTACTATAACTTCTAAATAGAAATAGTGGGCAAAATCATCCGTTCGATGACTTTACCCACTTATCTTCGTGTGTTTATCTGAATTTCTTTTGTCTTACCTGCATTTATCTATTGACCGATATGATTCCTAATAATTGACCATGCCTGATCCTTTCCCTCTCCAGTTTCGGCTGAGAAAGGTAATAAAACATCATCTGATTCCATTTGTAGTACAGACTTTGTCCGTTTGATATGTTTGACACGTTTACTTTTAGGTACTTTATCCAATTTGGTTGCAATTACAATGACTGGTAACTCATAATGTTTAAGATAATCATACATTTGAATATCATCTTTTGTAGGTTCATGACGGACATCCGTAATAAGAAGGACTGCTTTTAATGATGAGCGCTTTTCGAAATACTCCTCCATCATTTTACCCCATTTTTCTCGTTCCTTTTTTGATACTTTTGCATAACCATAACCAGGAACATCTACAAAATAGAAACCATTATTTATCTTATAGAAATTAAGTGTTTGTGTTTTACCTGGTTTAGAAGAAGTTCGAGCTAAATTTTTTCTGTTAATTAATTTATTAATGAAGGACGATTTTCCAACATTAGATCGCCCCGCCAAGGCAATTTCTGGGAGGTGATCATTTGGGTATTGTTTTTCACTTACAGCACTAATTACTATTTCAGCGTTTATTACTTTCATTCTTCTCCCCCACTAACGCGTGTTCTAATACTTGATCTAAATGACGAACAGGTATAAACCTTAAATCATTCCGAACACTTTCAGGAATGGATTCAATATCTTTCTCATTTTCCTCTGGAATGATTATCGTTGTTATACCTGCACGATGAGCACTTAAAGACTTTTCTTTAAGCCCACCAATCGGTAATACTCGTCCTCTTAATGTAATTTCTCCAGTCATTCCAACTTCCTTCTTTACCGCTCGTCCAGTTAACGCAGAAACTAACGCAGTTGCCATCGTTATACCTGCGGATGGACCATCCTTAGGGGTTGCGCCTTCAGGAACATGTATATGAATATCACTATTTTCATGAAAGGAAGGATCTATATTTAATTCCTCGGATCGAGACCGTATATAACTAAATGCTGCTTGAGCGGATTCTTGCATAACATCACCGAGTTTTCCAGTAAGTGTCAATTTCCCTTTACCAGGATAATGAGATACCTCAATTGATAACGTGTCTCCCCCAGCTGCAGTATATGCAAGACCTGTTGCAGTCCCAATCTGATTCTCTTGCTCGATTAACCCGTAACGGTACAATGGTTTTCCTAATAGTGTTTCAATACTATTATTAGTAACAATTACACGTTTCTTCTCTTCGGAAATAATAATTTTAGCTGCCTTTCTACAAAGGGTAGCCAATTGTCTTTCTAAATTACGTACTCCTGCCTCTCTAGTGTATGTACGTATTAATTTTAAAAGTGCATCATCGCGGATTTGTAAATTACTTTTCTTCAACCCATTTTCTTTTAACTGCTTCGGCAATAGATGCTGCTTCGCTATATATTGCTTTTCGACTTCTGTATATCCGGCAATAGAAATTAATTCCATTCGATCTAATAATGGCTCAGGAATATTATTTACATAATTTGCTGTTGCTACAAATAGTACATTGGAAAGGTCATAAGTCTCTTCAATAAAATGATCACTGAAATTGCTATTTTGCTCTGGATCAAGCACTTCTAACATTGCAGATGAAGGATCACCACGGAAATCATTTGACATTTTGTCTATTTCATCTAATAAAAAAACAGGATTTACCGTTTTTGCCTTCTTCATTCCTTGAATAATCCTACCGGGCATGGCACCAATATAAGTGCGTCTATGTCCTCTTATTTCAGCCTCATCCCTAACTCCTCCAAGGGAAATTCGAACGAAATTACGGTTTATTGATCTAGCAATGGATTTTGCTAATGAGGTTTTCCCAACCCCAGGTGGTCCAACTAAACACAATATAGGTCCTTTTATTGAATTGGTTAATTTTTGTACAGCTAAATATTCTAGTATTCGTTCCTTTACCTTATCAAGACCATAATGGTCTCTATCTAATATTTCCTCTGCATATTCAATTTCGATCGTATCCTGTGTTTTTTCTGTCCAAGGTAATGATAATAACCATTCTAGATAGTTGCGGATTACAGAACTTTCAGCAGAACTTTGTGGTACTTTTTCATACCGGTCTAATTCTTTCCATGCCACATCCCTAATATTATCTGGCATATCTGATTGATCAATTTTTTCTTTTAACTGACTTACCTCACCTGACTTACCATCTTTTTCACCTAATTCTTTTTGAATAGCTTTTAGCTGCTCACGTAAATAAAATTCTTTCTGTGTTTTTTCCATAGATGTTTTTACACGTTGTCCGATTTTCTTTTCTAAATCAAGGACCTTCTTTTCATTTGAAATTATTCGAACTAACTGCTTTAATCTATCCTTTACATTTGTTGTTTCTAATAGCTCTTGCTTTTCTTTTATTTTCAAGGATAAATGCGAGGTAATCATATCCGCTAATCTCCCAGGTTCTTCAATATCGGAAACGATGTCGAAGGTTTCATGAGTGAGTTTTCTAGATACTTTAATGTATTGCTCAAATTGGTTTAACAGTGAGCGCATGAGGGCCTCTTCCTCATGATAGTCAGTTTGAATATCTTCTAACTTTTTGATTTCGACCACGAACTCTTCGTTTTGTTCCACATAACGGACTATTTCTCCACGATAAAGGCCTTCGACTAATACACGTATTGTTCCATTTGGAAGCTTTATCATCTGTTTAACCGTAGCTAGCGTACCTGTAGAATAAATATCTTTTGGCTCTGGCTCTTCCAGCCTGTCTTTTTTCTGTGCAGCGAGAAAGATTTCCTGATCATCCATCATTGCTTTCTCTAATGCTGCAATTGATTTAGCACGACCCACATCAAGATGTATTACCATAGATGGAAATACTAAAAGTCCGCGTAAAGGAAGGAGGGGAAGCTGCATGTTTTCTTTTGTCATGATATGTACCTCCAAAACTATGTAATCAATATTTCACATTTTTTCATATGTGCTTAAAGTTTATATAAAAGTCTTAAATTTGTAAATCAATATATCGAATTTGTTTTAGTTGCTATTCTTATGATTCGCTTGCTCAAGATAAATATACAATTCAGTCATGAAAAGAGACTGACTTGGTTACATGAAAACGTGTAATAAAGTCAGTCTCCTTAACATCAGTATTCAACTTAGATTTAATGGTAGGTGTTATGCACTTTCTCGAGGATGCTTCTTATTACCTTCTGTAACCGTACCATCCCTATACACTAATTTAGGGCTTCCATTTTCATCTTGAACAGTTTGTTCAGTTATAATACATTTTTCTATATCTTCTCTTGATGGAAGATCAAACATCACATCGAGCATGATACCTTCAATGATAGAACGCAAGCCTCTGGCTCCTGTCTTTCTTTCGATTGCCTTTGCCGCAATTTCTTTTAATGCGTTTTCTTCAAATTCCAATTCAACATCGTCCATTTGGAATAGCTTCTCATATTGCTTTACGAGAGCATTTTTTGGCTTTGTCAATATTTCCACAAGCGCTTCTTCATCAAGCGGTGTTAAGCTGCCGATCACAGGAATTCTTCCAATGAATTCAGGAATTAATCCATATCGAAGTAAATCTTCTGGAAGAACTTTAGCAAGTAACTGTCCCATTTCAAGCTCCTGTTGTCTTTCGTTGGCACCAAAACCAATAACCTTTTCTCCTAATCGACGTTTCACTACTTGGTCGATACCATCAAACGCTCCACCTACAATAAATAATATATTGGTTGTGTCAATTTGGATAAATTCTTGGTGGGGGTGCTTTCTCCCTCCTTGTGGAGGTACACTCGCTACTGTCCCTTCCAGAATTTTTAATAGTGCTTGTTGAACACCTTCTCCAGAAACATCACGTGTAATTGATGGGTTTTCTGATTTTCGAGCAACTTTATCAATCTCATCAATATAAATGATACCTTTTTCGGCTTTCTCCACATCATAATCTGCTGCCTGAATTAGTTTAAGTAAAATGTTTTCCACATCTTCACCTACATAACCAGCTTCCGTTAAGGATGTAGCATCGGCCATTGCAAAAGGGACATTAATGATACGAGCTAATGTTTGTGCTAAAAGTGTTTTACCACTTCCTGTTGGCCCAATCATCGCAATGTTACTTTTTGACAGTTCCACATCGTCTACTGTGCTTTTCGGTGTATTAATTCGCTTGTAGTGATTATAAACAGCCACAGATAAATTTTTCTTGGCTTTATCTTGACCAATTACATAATCATCTAATATTTCACAAATTTCTCTTGGCTTCGGGATTTCTTTAAGCTCTGTTTCTTCTTCCGTGCCCAATTCCTCTTCAACAATTTCAGTACAAAGCTCTATGCACTCATCACATATATAAACGCCCGGTCCAGCAACTAATTTACGAACTTGATCCTGGCTTTTACCGCAGAATGAACATTTCAATTGTCCTTTTTCTTCATTAAATTTAAACATCATTTTCACCCCTAAAAGTTTAAATCTACTCCTAAGCTTTTCTTCGTTAGGTTTCAACTTTATAGTCATCATATCAGATCAAAATTAAAATACAAAATAATAAACCTTTTTAAAAGGTTTTTGCTACCCATGTCATCCATTTTCTTCAATGATCTGACATAACCATCAATCATTTAATCATAAAGCTACATATTACCAAGCATCCCATATTTACTTGGAATTTTCAATTTAAAAGTCAGTACATACTATTTATACTATATGTTAGTTCTCTAAATAAAGTCGCTTAATTTATAATTCACCCAAATTCTTTGAGAGTAAATAATGGAAAACAAGGTGCGAACACATCGCACCTTGTTTTAGTATTTGCCTTATCCTACAGTATATAAACCTATCCAATCAAGATTAAACTGTTTTGCTTTGTTCTACAAGGAAATCAATCGCTTTTCTCATTTTCAAGTCACCCTCGATTGCATCCGTATTACCGCCAAGCATTTGCTTAAGTTGTTCTACTTCAGCACCATACATGGATGCCATTTTTTCAAGTTCTTCATTTACATCTTCTTCTGAAACTTCAAGATTTTCCTCATTCACAATAGCTTCTAGGGTAAGATTTGTTTTTACACGTTTCTCTGCGTCTTCTCTCATTTGTTCCTTCAGTGCAGCTTCATCTTGACCAGAGAATTGAGAATACATTTCTAGAGTCATTCCCTGCATTTGCAGACGTTGTTCAAACTCTTTAACCATTTGGTCAAGCTCCGTATCAACCATTGCTTCTGGAATATCCATTGCTGCATTCTCACTAGCTTTTTCAATTAATGTTTCGCGTTTTTTGTTTTCTGCATCTTGTTTCTTTTGTTCTAAAAGCTGCTCTTTTTTCTTACTCTTCAATTCTTCTAGTGTTTCAACTTCATCATCTAAATCTTTAGCAAACTCATCATCAAGTTCAGGTAATTCTTTATATTTTACTTCATGAATTTTCACGTTAAAGGTTGCTTCTTTACCAGCAAGCTCTTCGGCATGATAATCTTCTGGGAACGTTACGGTAACCTCTGTTTCGTCACCTGTTTCCTTTCCAATTAATTGTTCCTCAAATCCAGGAATAAATTGACCAGAGCCGATCTCTAAGGAATGACTTTCACCTTTTCCACCTTCAAAAGCTTCTCCATCAACAAAGCCTTCGAAATCAATAACAGCTGTATCGCCATCTTCAATTTTTCCTTCTTCTTTTATTACTAATTCTGCATGGTGTTGACGCTGATGCTCTAAATCATGATCAACATCTTCATCTGTAACCTCTACAGATTCTTCTTCCACTTCTAACCCTTTATAATCGCCAAGTTTCACTTCAGGCTTAACTGTTACTTTAGCAGTAAATACAAGTGGTTGACCTTTTTCAATAGTTTCAATGTCTACATCTGGTTGAGCTACTGGCTCAATGCCTGTTTCTTCAACTGCTTTCATATAAGCATCAGGAAGTACAATATCAACAGCATCTTGATATAATGATTCTACACCAAATCTTTTTTCAAAGAGTCCACGTGGAATTTTACCCTTACGGAATCCAGGAATTTGCACATCTTTGGACACTTTCTTAAAAGCTTTATCCAATGCTTTGTCAAATTCTTCAACACTTACTTCTATCGTAAGTACTCCTTCATTTCCTTCTTGTTTTTCCCATTTCGCTGACATAAAAATTCCCTCCAAAATCTATTGTGTCCTTCATTTTACACGTTCATTACTAGATAATGATCTAAAAATACAACCATCTTATTATAACATAATTGCATGTCCTTTCAAGCATTTAAAGTGATTCTTATTCCTCAATAATACTTGCATAAAGTGTTTCACACAGCTCAATTTCTTCTATATAATATTTTACTTTCTCATTGTCATCCTTAGAAGTCATTGTATGTATATTTAAATAGTCAGAACCTACCTGCTTTAATGCTTTTGCAATATATTCAGCATCTTCTTCTGGAGGAACTGACGGATATCTAACGTACATATAATGGTGTATTAATTTATAAAGCAATTCAAACATAGAAGGATTCGTTTGTTCAAGCTCACTTATAATAAGTAGAATTTGCTTCGTTACAGGAAGGCTATGTATTTTTCCAATATCACTTGGTTTAACCGTCATTTGTTTATCCCATTTATGTATCTCAACAGCATCCATATCATTTACTTCCTGTAACCACATAAAAATAGCTGACTTGATTACAGGATGGATATCCTTATTTAATAATAAACTGCGGATTCTTTTTGTCGGTTGTGTTTTCAGCTTACGTAAATCCTCAATGAGCTGCCACTGCCTTTTATAATCATCTGAGGAAATGGCTTGCGTTAGATCATCCAAATAAGCTGACGCGTGTTCTACATTTATATCCGCCTTCATTTTACTACTCATATCATATAGCTGTTGAAATTGTTCCTGCATGATAGGTGGAACTGCATTTGTAGCGAATTCAAAATCCACTTGTTCCATAAGTAGATCATACTGATTTGTTTGGAATAGAATGGTTAAGTAAATATGTAAATAATGATAATAATGTGCATCTTTTCGTTTTAACAATTCTTCACATATATCTTGTGCCTCTTGATGGCGACCAAGCTCCATCAAGCAAATAAGTTTACCACTTATGATTTCATAGCTATCTACTTGATAGCTTAATAATTTATCTAATTTCGATAGTGCTTCTGCATATTTCTTCTCTTTGAGAGCCGTTAAGCTTTCCTCTTCCAAAATTGTTCTCCATTTTGGAAAAAGAATGACGTTCTCAGGTAGCTGCTGCATCATCTTCCTCCTTTCTGCAGTTTTAGTATTTATATATAAGATACTAGATATACATTCCCTAAGCAAAGTAATTTAAAACCAAATTTATAAGCAAAGTAATTTCTTTATCAAAATTTATATATATTAAAATAAATCTATAAATATAAATTTATTAAGACGAAAAATTCCAATTTCATTGATCTCTTATTCTTTACCTTCGATTTAAATGAGAGGTACTGTTCGGTACTTACGAAAAAACTACTATGTCATCTCAATCTTAATTCCCTCTACGATGTGTTCCATTCATATTAACAACAGACTTTCAAGTTTACAATATAATTTTTTAAATTTTATATTGTATTTTATTGTTACTTATTTTATTGTTGTCATGTATTGTATGATAATTATATCGGATAATTACCTCTCAGTTTAAACGATACAATTTAGGCAGCTATTCTTTTCATACTGATTTTTTGCGATTCTAATTCTAGTATTTGCTTCAATGAGGCTCAATACATAACTCATTTAAAATAGATAATTTAACTTAAAATCTTGGCATCGATTTACTATTTAAAATCACAGGAATAGAAGGAGTATATAGGTTGAAAAAATTTGTAATCATAACGGCATTCTTTCTCTTCTTATTACTTGTACATAATTACTATTCTAAACCCGGATATTTTGGTTTAATACATCTAGATAAGAAGGAAGATAAACAAGGACAATATATGGTCACATTTCATAAAGTTGGAGATACGGAAAAGGTAACATTAGACTTAAGTGACTCTAAGATATTAATTAGAAATGAAGAGGTTATACCAATCGCTGAAAGCTGGAAGGATATTAAGGAAGGCAATACGTATCATGTAAGCATGGAACAAAATAGGTTTCCATATAATAAAATTTTCGATACTCATACAATTGAAGTTTTCTATATGGATTGAGTAATGTAAGGTAGTTCTGTCCTCATCAAACTTAGAAATAAGTATAAGAACACTAAACCGTTATATACTATAAAAAAAGTAAAGCACCAAGCCTTAAGACTGGATGCTCTATCCATATCATTAATCCTTATACGCATATATTTAATAGTCTTTTTTCATTTTTCTCAAGTAAGCTATTTGCCCTATATGGTAAGCATTATGTGTAGCAGCGTTACTAATTAATCCCCACCACTCAGCTTCGACGGGAAAGCCTGTTACACCCATATGTAAACTATCTTCTGTAATTATGTCCTGCCAACGTAAAAGTACTTCCAATAACCGACCTTTAAGCAGCTTAAAACTATCATCCCTTTTTACAGAAAAACTTTTTGAATTATTGTCCAAGGACGTTACGGCATTAAAATTACGCTGTTCATATCTCTGTTGCCATACTTCATTCCAATAAATAAGGTGTTGCACAATCTCTGCTATACTATGACTTTGATCATCTGGCTTCCAAAATGCATCCTCTTCAGATAGATTCTCAACGGACTCCTCAAAAGAAACATACCAGCTTCGATCATTTGCATTTGCTAACAACTGATCTAAGAGAACTGTACTTGCTTGAACCATGTAAACACCATCCCTAACTATAAATATGAAAACCTAACCATTTAAGCTCTTTAATCATATTTACTTTCATTATAAATAGCATATACTCACTACAATAAGTATAATAGTCATTATTCCACTCGCTTTTTAAAAGTACCCACCAGAAGGAGAATGAGCCCTAATAGGAAAAATAACGGAAATAAGTACCATATAATCAATGCCGCCCAACCATTTTCAACAATCCTTGCATATGTCAATCCGATCGCAAAGGATAAAAATGGAGCCAGCACTGTCATAACCATGATTCCGAAGTAGATATATTTTCTTTTTATTGACTTACCTTTGCTAAGTAAATAAGTGATAACCAAACTTAAAAGTGAAAGTAAATAGCCGAAGCCAATTGCCATAATGAAGCAAGCTCTCTTGACTAAATTCAATCGATTGAAAAACTCATTCAGTCAATTAAATCATGTGAATTTTCCGAATCTAAAATAAGCAGTATTATAAAATATTATCACGTTTTTACTACTTACGTTACATTATACTGTATTTTCACTCAACATCAAATACTTTTTACATAGAACACCAATAACATATAATGATTCAGCTATTTCAAAACTTAATCCTCCTATCGCCTTTTTTCTAGATATTACCATAAACAAGTGGACTTTGGACTCGATTTATAGAATAATTGAATTATATAAATTTGTTTTAAAGGGCGGTATTCAACATGGATTTTTTATTTACAGTGGGAGGCATTTTAGGTATAGGTTTTCTTATTTTATTACTAGCTTACATGAATGTTTTAAAGAGTGAAAACAAGAAAAAATAAGCCCCGACTATTTAGAATGTACCCTACAGAGTAGACAACACTTTAAAAAATACTACTCTATAGGGTACTTTTATGTATAATGGGAAAACTAAAATGAGTAACAAATTATTTACAGAAAAAGAAATTAAGATACGTTCACGTTATCCATATGTTAAATCAGTTAGTGAGGAATTACTTATACAGATGAATTTAAGCGCATTTTCATTACAGAAAACAAATAAGAAAAGTTTCCGAGAGATATTTGTAGAGTATGGTTTTGATATAAGTATACTTGGAATAGATCGTATTAAATCTGCTGATAATAGATGGTCTTATTTATTTGATGGCAGTGGGAAGAAAGCATATTTATCCACCATTAAGGATGGATCAACAAATGAATTGCTGGTATATAACGTTTCTAGTAGCCTTGCATTAGAATGGCAGCAGATATAATCCGGAAATCAAAGGAAATTCCAAGAGTAAAATTAGCAAAAGACGCATTTATATCAAGGAAGGTATTACTAATGAAATATAAATTAGGACAATCTATGTCACGACGAGGAAACTGTTAGGATAACGCCCCTCAAGAATCGTTCTTTGGTGATTTTAATGATGAAGCTTATATAACACAGTGTGAAAATTCAGAAGAAGAAATAAAACAATACATGATTTATTACAATAACTATAGATATCAATGGGATCTTAAAAAGATGACTCCAGTGCTATACAGAAGTCATCTTTTGGATGTAGCATAGTCTTTTTTTTACATGTCCTTGACAAAGAGTACATTTCAAATTTTAGTAAGGACTTTTTATTTTTGAAAAAACAAGGATATGTATGGTTATTTAAATCGAATAGCTGCTTTAATTGACTTTAATAAATCATCAAAAAACACCATGCATAAAATTCCAAGTATCATTAAATAGTCGGGTGAATTCTCAATAAATATGCTAATAAAGAGTATAATTATTCCTATATAAAAACCTGGATCAGATAATTTTTCAAAGTACTCTTCTTCATCAATTGTAATTTTGTCTTGTAGATCTTTATCCTCTCTAATTAATTCATCAAGCGTTACTTCAAATATATCACTGATTCGAATTAGATTAACAATGTCTGGATATCCTTTATTTGTTTCCCATTTATATACAGCTTGGCGAGATACATTTAATTGTTTTGCAAGGTTCTCTTGAGATAGACCGTTTTTTTCTCTCAAACTTTTTATTTTGTGTCCAAATGAAATGTCCACACTAATCCCTCCTTGAGAATAGATTACAATAAATTTATTTTTTGTGAAATAAACGTAAAGTTGCAAATGCCAACTAATAGTTTACATAGAGATATGTAGTAGTAACAACCCTTAATTTTAATGAGGGCTTTTCATTAATCAATTCCTAGAAAGAAGTTGATTAAATTTACTGAGTTTAAAACAGCTAATACAGGATATTATTGTAATACCAATCAATGGCTATATAAGTTTATGAACAAGATAAAAAGCTTATTGCTTACAAATTGAAACAAAAAAGAAGGGGCTGGGACAAAACCCAGTAAAATAAAAAGTGGTACTCGCCAATAATTTGGTGAGTACCACTTTTTTGAGATTTATGTACGCAAAAGGGATACCTTCTGGTAAAGTTAAAGTAATCACACCCAAACAGAACCGGAGGTATCCCTTTTGTTTAAACATTATACCATGAATCAAGTCGTTTTGCCTTTAGATTTTGAAATGAAATTACAAGAAAATGA
>NZ_BAAACY010000067.1:0-11465 GCF_039521925.1 Virgibacillus salarius
GGGAAATGTTTGACCTGAAGATCCACTTTTTTGAGCGGGTTTTGCTAAAAAAGTTAGCTGAAGGACAAATCCCACGGAAAGGGAAGTGGGCAGCTGGAGTGGTGGTCAAGCAAGCAGTAGCTATTATTCCATAATAGCTACTAGAGGAAGCGTAAATCGGAGCATTTAGTGATAAGGAATGAGCGAATTTTGCTCAGTTTTTTTAATAGTCTAGGAAATTATAAAATTTAAAAATGTAGATAAATATCGTCGTGCTGAGCCGCGTCCAGCTCCAGCATCCAGAAATGATGCGACTTCACGAATCGCCCTAATCTAAGTCATCATTGGCTTGCAAGCTCACCGTGATTTCTTTATCTCCGTTGACTCGATCCAGGCGCTACGTTTCTAATCGGGCACTTGCGCTTTTGTTCATGGTTCAGAGCAAGTCAAGTATTTACGGAGGCTACGTTCATTTGTTCCATTTTTTTATACAGCAATTTTTAAGAATAGTCGTTTCTGAACATAGCGGGTATACACTTTGGATTCTCAAGCTCTATAATTACAATACTTTTGATGTGTAACTGTTTTATGTAGTATTCCTATTGCTGTATAATATGTTGTGGTGAAGAGAAGGGAGTGAATTGAATGATACGAACAATCAAGATATACATATATGCTAGTTTACTTGTACTCGGAACGTATTTTCAATTAAAACGAGTACAAAAATCTGTTAATCAACTAACGAAAGAAGAAATTTTTATTCAGCCAAGAAGTGTATCAAGGAAAGTAATGAAGCGAACTGGCAGTATGGTTATGGTCAATGGTCAGGAAAAATTACCAAAGGGACCTGTTTTATTTGTAGCGAACCATCAAGGCTTATTCGACATTTTAACGTTACTTGGGCATCTTGGAAAGCCGGTTGGATTTATAGCCAAAAAAGAAATACAAAAGCTTCCAATAATAGCTTCATGGATGGAATTAGTACATTGTGTATTCATTGATCGCACGGATCGAAGACAATCTGTTAAAGCAATTCACCAAGGAATAAAAAATTTGAAAAGTGGTCATTCCATGGTCATTTTCCCAGAAGGTACAAGAAGTAGAGGAAGTAGCTTAAATCCCTTTAAGCCAGGAAGCTTCCAATTAGCATTAAAGGCTAATGTACCTATCGTACCTGTTGCAATTGATGGTACTTATCAAATGTTTGAGGAAAGAAATGGCAGAATAAGTCCATCATGGGTTACATTGACGATTGAAGATGCAATATTTCCAGAAGAGTATAATGGAAAAAACTCTTCAGAGATCGCTGAACAAGTTCAGAGTGTTATAAAAAGGCGATTGCAAATAGATGGTGCAGATGATCGGATGACGTCAAGCGGTGACCAACAAGTGTCGACTACATAGATGAAAGTAAACCTTTAATCAGTGGGAATAACCAAAACCCCAACTGATTGAAGGTTTACTTTATATAAACGTTTTTTCGTTAAGAGAGAGTACTACTTATTAACAATGTATAAAGGGCTTTTCTGATAAGTTGGTAAAAAAGCTTACGAGAGGACTGTTTTACATGATTTTTTCATATTAAATTTCATTATGTACCGTAGTATGGCATATCCTTTGCTACTTCTAACTCATGATGAACCTCGTCAGCATATCCTTGCATCGTAGCAACTTCTAGCTTCATCATACTTCTAGCATTTATCCCCCGCATATAACTGGCAGTAAGACCCCGAGTTCAAGGAAAAAAATGACCCAAATGTGGATAAGAGGGGATTCAACTGCTAGTAAATGCCCGATTGATTCTAGGGCCTTTAAGTCATACCCTTGTGGTACTACCAATCCGTGGGGAAAAACAAAACTCCCCACGGATTGAAGTTTCACTTTATATCCATGTACAGGTAGTTTCATTTTGGAAGAATTAGATATACTAATACTGAGGTGATAGAAGTGGTTCAAGGAACAGTGAACTGGAATACAGAGATAACACAAGAATGGTTGCAAAGCTATGTGGATGATTGGGTGAAATTTTATAAAAAGCAGACTAGGGATGGGGAGGTTGCTTCTTATATTCCAGAGTTAAATAAGGCCAATCCAAATCATTTAGGAATTTCTATAGTAGGAAATAATGGGGTAACTATAAAATCTGGGGATGTAGACATTCCTTTCACAATACAAAGTATTTCGAAGGTATTCTGTTTTATTATTGCCTGTATGGAGAGAGGCGTCTCCTATGTCCTCGATCGTGTGGATGTAGAACCTACAGGAGAAGCATTTAATTCGATCATGCATTTAGAAATGAGAAAATTAAAGAAGCCGTTTAATCCTTTTGTTAATGCAGGAGCGATCACGGTTTCTTCCATGTTGAATGGTAAAACGTCTGATGAGAAACTAGAGCCATTATTTATATTATTAGAAAAGATGTTAGGGTATCGTCCAGCATTAAATATTAATGTGTATGAATCAGAACGAGATACATCGATTCGAAATCGTGCAATTGGTTATTATCTATTAGAGTTAGATTACCTAGAATCAGATATGAATATAACCTTAGAAACTTATTTTAAGCAGTGTTCAATCGAGATTACGGTTGATGATTTAGCTACTATTGGCAGGGTGTTTGCTAATGATGGAATTGATCCTAATTCAGGTGTAGAAATTATTCCTCGTAAGATAGTCAGATTGGCTAAAGCACTAATGTTAACTTGTGGAATGTATGATGCATCTGGTAAGTTCGCTGCTTATGTAGGTATTCCTGCGAAAAGTGGTGTCTCAGGGGGGATTATTGCAGTTGCGCCACCAAGAGTGCGTGACGAGGAATTACCTTTTATAGATGGATGTGGAATTGGAGTTTACGGTCCCTCATTAGATGACAAAGGCAATAGTATTGCAGGAATAAAATTATTAAGGCATATTGCAACGAAGTGGGACCTGAGTGTGTTCTAGTAAAAATAATGGAGGTGAGCCTGTGTGTGGGAGATATACGCTACTGGCAGATGAGTTGGAAATCTTAACCACATTCGACTTGGATCAAGAAGCTATTGAAAATTATGAACCAAGCTATAATATTGCACCTGGACAAAGGATCTTAGCCATTATACATGATGGCAAGCAGAAACGGGCAGGGTTGTTACGCTGGGGACTTATACCTAGGTGGGCGAAAGATGAAAGAATCGGGTATAAGATGATAAATGCTCGTAGTGAAACGGCTCATCATAAACCAAGCTTCAAACAGTTATTAATGCAGAAAAGATGTATGATAATAGCTGATAGTTTTTATGAATGGAAGAAAACGGAGAATGGTAAACAACCACAGCGAATACAAATAAAAGATCGTAAGTTATTTGCTTTTGCGGGCTTATGGGATAAGTGGGGGTACGGGGATGATGAACTCTTTACTTGTACTATACTAACAAAAGCTGCTAATAAATATGTGGAAGCTATTCATCACCGCATGCCAATTATTTTGCCAGTTGAAAAGGAAGATGCATGGATAAAGCCGACCAAGCAAAAACCTGAGGATACCCAACGATTTTTACAGTCACTTCAAGAAGAAGCGTTGAAATCCTATGCTGTTCAACAGTATGTTAATTCTGCTAAACACAATGATGAACAATGTATCCAGCCAATTACTTCTGCATAAATTGGTGATGCTAGGACAAACGTATTTTATTTAGATAGGAATAGAGGCTGGGACAAAACACAACTTCTTTACTCAAAATACGAAAAAATCATGTCTTTTGTCTCAGCCCCTATGTGTTTACTTCAAAAAGGTTCTATTATCGGTCTATCAAAACCTTCGCTTTTCGGGCACGACCTCAGTCTCTTCAAAAAGCACAAATCGCTTTTTTTAGAGTCTTTGAACTTGTGCTTTCCCGCAGGATAAGAAGGGCTTTGGTAGCATACATCCCACGCGGAAAAAGCGCTCTTCTTTTTCAAGGAGTCAACGTATGTTGACTACGTTTCGTATGATCATGTATTGTTTGACTTTTCCCGTCATTACTAGATTATTATCCTTGTTCTGCCTTAGCTTGTTCTTTTTCCTCCTTAGCTACCTTCAGGAATTTCTTTGTTTCATAGACGACTACTCCAGATAAACCTAATAGTCCTATTAGGTTTGGCACAGCCATTAATGCATTCATAATATCTGATATTCCCCATACAATATCTAGTTTTTCCATTGACCCATATAATACAGCTAATACAAATACAACACGATAAATCGGTATGGCTTTATCATTGAATAAGTACGCAAAGCATTTTTCTCCGTAATAAGACCATCCTACTAAGGTTGAAAAAGCAAATAGAATGATACCAAATGTAACGATATATCCACCTGTATCTCCGAGGAATGCCGCAAATGAGGCAGCAGTTAAATCACCACCATCTAGCCCGCCTTGATACATGTCAGCCATTACGATTGTAATTCCTGTGATGGAACAAACGATAATGGTGTCAATGAAAACCTGTGTCATGGATACCAATGCCTGACGACCAGGGTAGTCTGTTTTTGCTGCAGCGGCAGCAATTGGAGCTGAACCTAGACCTGCTTCGTTTGAAAAGACACCGCGTGCAACACCATAGCGGATAACCGTACCTAAAATACCACCGCCAATTGCACTACCAGTAAATGCATCTTCAAAAATTAGTCCAACAACACCAGGAATAAGATCAATATTCATAACCATAATAATTAATCCACCAATGATATAAAATAAGGCCATAATCGGAACAAAGAAAGCGGTTATTCTGCCAATGCTTTTAATGCCTCCAAGTATAACTAGTCCTACCAGTATGGTAAGTACAATACCTGTTACCCATGTTGGTACATTAAATGTCCCTTGAAGGGCGTCAGATACAGAATTGGATTGCACCATATTTCCAATTCCAAAGGCTGCAATTGATCCAAAGATTGCAAATATAATGCCTAGCCATTTTGCATTTAACCCTTTTTCTAAATAGTACATCGGTCCACCAGACATCTGACCTTTACTATTCTCAACTCGATATTTAACGGCGAGAATAGCTTCGGAATATTTAGTAGCCATTCCAAATAATGCAGATATCCACATCCAAAATACAGCACCTGGCCCTCCGAGCACGACCGCAGTTGCAACACCTACAATATTCCCAGTTCCAATCGTTGCTGCCATTGCTGTTGTTAATGCTTCATAATGACTAATATCTCCTTTGGATTTTTTATCTTGTTTAGCAGGACTGAATGCTAGCTTTAACGCATAGGGTAGTGTGCGAAACTGTAAAAAACCTAAACGAAACGTTAGATACAAACCTGTTCCAACAATTAGTATCAATGTTGGCGGCCCCCATACAAAGCCACTTATAGTTTCGATGATATCCATCATTTTTTCTTTCCCCCCTTTTTATACTTATATTAAATATTCCGAAAAATACAAACGCATGTCAAGGGATTTTAGAGAATTAACTAGAAATTAATTTGGTGAAATAGGTATTGTAAATGCTGTTTAATAGCTATTTGAAGCCAAAATGAAAGGGAAAGAACAGTTCTTATTCAATAGTTAGTAGACGATGTTAGATAGAAACCTTTGCCTGTCACCATAGAAGTTGCTTATAATAGAAATAAATGCAAAGCAGGTGTTATGATGATTCGAGTAATGTTTGTTTGCTTAGGAAACATTTGTCGATCGCCAATGGCTGAAGCGATATTCCGCGAATTAATAAAGCAAGCTAATTTAACCGATCAAATCCGGGTTGATTCAGGAGGGACTGGTAGTTGGCATATAGGTGAAGAACCGCATCATGAAACCAAATTAATTTTACAAAGAAACAATATTTCTTCCGATGGATTGATTGCAAGACAAATAAATGCAGACGATGCCAAACGATTTGATTATATTATTGCAATGGATGATCAAAATAAAGAAGATTTGCTCCAATTAGTTGGACAAAAGGATAACGTAATGATTGCTAAATTAATGGATTTTGTGAGTGATCCAGAAGAAAACAGCATTCCTGATCCGTATTTTACGGGGAACTTTGACTATACATATAGGTTAGTTTCAACGGGATGCCGTCAGCTACTGGAATATTTAAAAGAAGAACATGCTATAAGTTAAGGAGTGATTTTAATGGGAAAACGAAAATTATTTTTAGGTGTAATGATTGGAGCAACAGTAGGGGGATTAGTTACATTATTTGATAAAGATACGAGATCATATAGTAAAGAAAAGCTTTCAACTGCTAAATCAGGTACAAGTTATTTGATGAAGCATCCTTCCGAAGCTGTTCACTCTATTCGAACTGTATTTGATACGTTTAATCGGAACTTTACAACTGGAGCTGAGAAAACAATAGATGCTCTTGAGCAAGTAGAAGCAACTCTAGATAAAGTTGCTAATAAAAATGAAGCCAACCGAATAGAATAAAGGAAATCACAAAATACCATTGACATGTGGATTTGATGATTGTTAGGGAGTGTGACAATGGAAAATGATATGATGAAGTTTGGAAAGCAGCTATATAAACGTATGGAAGAAGTAGATGTTTTTGGTTTAGCTGCACAACTTGCCTATTTCTTTCTATTGTCACTATTTCCTTTCCTATTGTTTCTAGTTACATTGGTTGGCTATCTTCCGATTGACGAACTAGCTGTGCTTGATATTATTTCAGATTATGCACCACCACAGATAGTTGAGCTAATAACTACAAACGTTACGCAATTAATTCGTCAGCAAAATGGTGGCTTACTTTCTTTTGGGATTATAGCTACTCTGTGGGCAGCATCTAATGGAGTAAATTCATTAATGCGTGGATTCAATCATGCTTATAAAGTAGAAGAAAACCGACCATTCATTGTATCGCGTTTAATCGCCATTGTGTTGACTATTGCAATGGTAGCTATTATCATCATCGCTTTGCTACTACCTATTTTTGGAAGAACCGTTGGTGCTTATCTTTTTTCATTTATTGGTTTGTCCGAAGGCTTTCTGACAGTATGGGGGGCATTACGCTGGGTTGTTTCCTCGATTGTTTTCTTAATCGTTTTCCTAGCACTTTATAAATTGGCTCCTAATAAGCGGATATATGTAAAGAATGTAATTCCTGGCGCTTTGTTTGCTACCATCGCTTGGCAACTCGTGTCACTGTGCTTTTCATACTATGTTAGTACCATCGGCAACTATTCTGCAACCTACGGTAGTCTCGGTGCAGTGATCGCCTTAATGATATGGTTCTATTTATCAGGGATAATTATTATGACGGGTGGAATAATTAATGCGGTTATCCGAAAAAACAGGCTGTTGAAGTAAATTATTTCAACAGCCGTAAACCATTAAGTATAACTAAAATCGTACTTCCTTCATGTCCTATTACTCCTAAAGGTAAGTCGAGAATCTGCATGAAATTAGACAAAATGAGTAGGATGATTACCGTAAGTGAAAAGACAATATTTTGTTTAACAATTTTATTCATCTTTTTAGAAAGCGTAATAGCATTGGTGATTTTAGATAAGTTATTTTTCATGAGCACTACATCTGCCGTTTCTAATGCAACATCTGTACCTTCACCCATCGCTATCCCAACATTTGCAGTCGCTAAGGCTGGACCATCGTTTATACCATCTCCAACCATCGCTACATTACTAAATTCACTTCTCATTTTTTTCACTTGCTCTAGTTTTTCATCAGGCATACAGTTTGCTACATAACGATCTATTTTTGCTTCTGAGGCAATTGCTTTTGCTGTTAACTCATGGTCTCCTGTAAGCATAACAGTATAAATTCCCTGTTTCTTCAATTGCTTGATTGCTTTGATACTATCTTTTCGAACCGTATCCTTCATGCCGAATAATGCCACGATTTGATCCTTCTTTTTCACAAATACGACCGTTTTACCTTCCTCAGCCAGTTTATTTGCTCTATCAGCAAAAAATTTATCCTCTCCAATATAATCTGGTTTACCTAGCTCCCATTTCTCTTCATCTATCATTGCTGCGATTCCATTACCAGCTAGTGTAGTCACATTATCTATTTCACTAGTTATGGTAACATGCTGTTCCTGACAAAATCGGATAATCGCTTTTGCTAATGGATGGGTAGATTCCTGCTCCATTGCCATTGCAGTAGATAGAATAGTTTGTTTATCATGTTCTGGATGTACATAAAAATCAGTTACCTCTGGTTTTCCATTCGTGAGTGTACCTGTTTTATCGAGGGCTATAGCTCGAATATGGCTAATATTTTCGATATGAACCCCACCTTTAAATAACACCCCAGATTTTGCGCTGTTTGATATCGCTGATAGAGTTGCAGGCATAATAGATGCGACAAGTGCGCAAGGTGATGCAACGACCAAAAGAATCATTGCGCGGTATATACTATCCTGTAATGTCCACCCAAAAATTAGATAAGGAATAATCATCATAATTGCAACAGCCGCTAATACAGCTTTTACATAAACCCCTTCAAATTTTTCAATAAATAATTGAGACGGCGATTTTTCATTTTTAGCGGATTGAATCATTTGGACAATTTTTTGAAATAACGTTTCATTTGCAGGCTTTGTTACTTGAATAGATATAGAACCATCTAGCGCTATAGTCCCCGCGAACACATCTGCGTTATTTGCTTTATAAACAGGAATAGACTCTCCTGTAATAGCACTCTCATCAATGGATGTATTTCCTTGAACAATTGTTCCATCTACGGGAATCCTTTCACCTGCTCGTACATAAATAAGATCATCAACGTGAAGGCTGGAGACAGGGACAACCTCTCGACGATCATCCTTGATAAGAAGTGCTTCTTCTGGCTGCAGTTCCATTAATGAGGCTATTTCTTTATGACTTTTATTCATCGTGTACGTTTCTAAGGCTCCAGATAATGCAAATATAAATATTAAGACAGCACCTTCCGTCCAGTAGCCAATAGCTGCAGAACCAATGGCAGCTAGGATCATAAGCATCTCTACATTCAGCTCTTTGTTATGCAAGGTTTCTGTTATCCCCTCTTTTGCTTTGGCATATCCGCCAATCGTAAAAGCAATTAAGTGAAGCGTTACCCAGAGCTGATAAGAGATATAGGATTCGAAAGTCCATGTAAATAATATAAGTATGCCACTTAATAAGGCCGCGATTAATTCTTTATGTTCTTTAAGTTTATTAATAATAAATGAAGCTTTAGCTGGTTGCTTCATTGGACTATTCCATGTGTTAGTTTCTGCAGTCATGCAGTACACCTCCAAAAAGTTAATTTAAATCAGTTATTAATTTATAATAATTATTAATTAGTATATGTTATTATATTACCATCGAATGAAATAAAGTCAAGACATAAAACGGAAAAATTTATCCCGCAGTAAGACCTCCACTTCAAGCAATAATGTGAAACCAATATGTAAGTGGGGGGGACAACTGTCAGTAAATGTCTGATTGGTTCAAAGGCCTTTAGGTCATACCCTTGTGATACTACCAATCAGTGGGGGATAAACAAAACTCCCCGCAGATTGAAGTTTCACATTATCTATTGTAAAAATTAACCGAAAACTGTTACAATCTATATGAATTAATAAATATAACAACAAGGGGGAATAGTTTTGAGTAGATTTAGATTAGTGCTTTCATTATTTATTTTAATTGCAATTCTTGCCGCTTGCGGAAAAAGTGATGAGAATAATAACAGTGAAGGAGAAAAAGGTGTAACAGATAAAAGGTGGGAAGATATTCAAGAAGCAGGAGAGTTAGTGGTTGGCACTTCTGGAACATTAATAGCTGCTTCATACTATGATGGTGATGAGGAAAAGCAAGAACAGTTAACTGGATATGATGTAGAGGTAATGAGAGAGGTGGCAAATCGCTTAAATCTTAATATATCATTTGAGATTATGGGTATTGATAGTATGCTTCCAGCAGTAAAGAGTGGAAGGATTGATGTTGCTGCAAATGATATTGAAACAACAGATAAACGAAAAGAAGAATTCAATTTTAGTGATCCTTACAAATACTCTTATTCAACAATGGTAGTAAGAAAAGAAGATAATTCTGGTATTGAATCACTTGAAGATTTAAAGGGTAAAAAGGCTGGTGGAGGAGCAACTACGATTTACAGTCAAATTGCTGAGCATTTTGGTGCAGAAGTTGTTACATATGGGAATGCACCAAACGAAGCTTATTTACGTGATGTTCATAATGGAAGAACAGATGTTATTGTGAACGACTACTACCTATCTAAGTTTGGCGTAGCTGGTTTTCCAGATTTTGATATTCATCTGCACCCAGATTTGAAATTTCATCCTACAGAACAGGCTGTGGTAATTCCCGAAGGTGCTGATAAGCTTACTGAAGAGATTAATAAGGCATTAACAGAAATGCGTGAAGATGGTACATTAACGGAATTAGCGAAAAAGTTCTATAAAGAAGATGCATCGCAGAAACCTGAGGGAGAAATTAAAGAAATAGATGGCCTCGACTTGTAAGGGGACAACCTAGATGAATGTGAATGGATTGGATTTAGCTGAACTATTTGATGTCGAATTAGCGATAGAGAGCCTACCATTTGTTTTAGGTGGCTTGCCTATGACACTGCTCGTATCTGTCGTCGGTATGGGGATAGGGTTAGTGCTTGGTTTGATCCTTGCTTTAGCGAGAGGAGCTAATAATCCGCTATGGTACTTACCAGCACGAGTATATATTTCATTTATGCGTGGAACGCCAATGCTCGTCTTTCTGTTTATTCTATATTTTGGACTGCCAGTTATTGGGATAGAATTAACTGCAATAACGGCTGCTTATTTAGGTTTTGGTTTGAATAGTGCTGCTTATATCGCGGAGATTGATCGTTCAGCTTTAAATAGTATTGATCAGGGTCAATGGGAGTCGGCTAAAGCACTTAATTTAAACTATTGGCAAACGTTAAGAAAGGTTATTTTACCGCAAGCTACCAGAGTTGCCATCCCACCTTTGACAAATGTCTTTATGGATATAGTTAAAGCAACGTCATTAGCTGCTGTCATCACTGTTCCAGAGCTTTTTCAGAAGACACAGATTGTAGCTGGGAGAGAATTCGATTCAATGACCATGTATATATTGGTTGCATTGATTTATTGGTCAATTTGTATTGTCATCTCATTTATTCAAGAACGATTAGAAATACGATATAGCAAGTTCTTATAATTATTTGGAAGCTATAAATTTCTGAATAAAACGAGGCTAGAACAAAACGCAACTTCTTTACTCAAAATACGAATAATCATATGATCAATAGGAGTATCATCGCCGCACCGTGAAACTATAATTGCTTTTCGCGGGCACGGCCTCAGCTAACTTGGTAAAGAAAATCACGTTACCAAGTGGATCCTCGGACTCGTGCTGTTCCCGCCGGAGTCTCGCTTATTTCAGGTGCTAAATGAATGATTCTAATCAAAAAACGAACGATAATTAATCACCAACTAATTAGGTGGTTACCCCCAAAAGTTAGAGTTTATACTATGCAGCTGATTGGCTGGATTGCGTTCGG
>NZ_BAAACY010000068.1:0-26069 GCF_039521925.1 Virgibacillus salarius
GAAGGCTAATTTGCGTTTCACTCGTATGTCAGTGAGAGGCAAATCGAAAGTGGAAAATGAATTAGGATTCTCCTTTATGGCGGTGAATTTAAGAAAGTACACCGCCTTCAGGCAAAATACAAGCCTAAATTATAACAAAAAAGATTCCAGCTATCATTTTTTGATAACTGGAATCTTTTTTAACTTCATAAGGGCTAGTTATGTCCCAGCCCCTTTCGTTCTTTATTGTTTCTTCATTACATTTGTCTCCGTCTCTTAATCATACTTTATTTTTTCGATTATGCCTGAACAGTAGATGCTTTTTGCAATCGAAGAACAATGCCTGTAATAATTAGGACTATACATGCTGGGATTAGCCAGCCAAGACCTTCATTATATAACGGCAAAACTGTTTCGTAGAACGAAACAATGGGAATCATCCAGTTAAAGTAAGGAATACCTAATGATTCACAGAGCGATTTTAGTCCATCAATGCTACTGATTAAAAATGTTACTGCAATTACCGAAATGTAGACAGATCTTCCATGGTAAAACAAAGGTGACAAGAATGCTAATAACATTAAGACGATCGCTAATGGATATAGGAACATCAGTACAGGTATGGAATAAGTAATAATATTAGTAAGACCAAAATTAGCTATTACAAAAGTTATCACTGCAAAGAATACAACAAACTTTTTATAGCTTATCCTTGGAAATAATGAATGAAAATATTCTGAACAAGCAGTTGTTAACCCAATGCTTGTCGTTAAACAAGCTAATGTAATAACAAGCGCTAATAGAATCAATCCAAATGTTCCAAAATAATGTGTTGATGCACTACTCAATACAGGTCCACCATTATCAAATATTCCGTATATCTCTGTACTTGTAGCTCCTAAATAAGCAATTCCAACATATATCGCTCCTAATAAAACAATAGCAACAGAACCAGACCTGGCCGTAGCTCTCAATATTTCTCGTTTAGATGTAATTCCCAATGAACGAATAGCCTTAATCACGATAATTCCAAACACCAAGGAAGCAAGTGCATCCATTGTATTATAGCCCTCCAAAAATCCATTCAAAAAGGCACCATCTGCATATGCCTCCTGAGGAGTTTGTAAAGAACCCATTGGTTTGAAAATAACCATAGCAAGTAAAATCACAAGTAGTACCACAATGCCTGGCGCTAAAATCTTACCAACATAATCGACGATTTTTGCAGGATAAAGCGAAAAAAATAGGGTTATTGCAAAGAAAACGAGTGTAAAAATCATTAAACCACCTTGCTGGAATCCCTCGCTGATAAATGGTGAAATGCCAACATCAAATGCTACCGTTCCAGTTCTTGGTGCTGCAAAAAATGGTCCTATCGTTAGATATAATAGTGCGGTAAACATAACACCATAGATAGGATGAATTCTACCGGCCAAATCCTGAAGATTTTTGCTACCAGAAAAGCTCATAGCTAATATACCTAATAATGGTAAACCTACTCCAGTTATTAAAAACCCGATGACCGCTTGCCAAACATTAGCTCCAGCAAGTTGTCCAAGCTGAGCAGGAAATATTAAATTACCAGCTCCAAAGAATAATGCAAATAACATTACACCTATGGCGGCATAGTTTGAAAATGATAATTTTTCCCTCATATATATGTCCTCTCCTAGAAGCAAATTTTAATGTAAATGCCTTCCATCTATATGCAATATATCAATGGTGTTAATCATACTATTTTTTTCTCTAACATGCAATATATTACCTGGAATTTTTTCATAATTTAGATATATAATGTACTCAAAGATTGAAATTGCTTGACTACATCGTATTTTGTAATCTTCGCAGTAGTAGCGTTTAACTTTTCACCATACTCTCGCACTAGCATTTTTAAATCTATGCTGGTTCAGATAGCCAAAACATAGCAATCTTAGAACAAAAGAACAAACGCCGGATTAGAAGCGTAGCGACTGGAGCGAGTCAACCGAGATAAAGGAATCACGGTGAGTTTGCTTGTAGATGATGACTTAGATTAGGGCGATTCGTGAAGTCGCCTGTTTCTGGGCGCTGGATCTGGACGCGGCTTAGACACGCCCATATTTACCCACATGGGCTAATTTTCTAATTTCCTAGACTATAAAAAAAGAGAGCGATGTTTTCGCTCTCCACGCTTAACGATCAGCTAATTGCTGTTCGGCAAACTCTCTATATAAGGCATGTTGCTCCATAAGCTCCTGATGATTACCTATGCCAGTTATTTTTCCTTTTTCAATGAATACAATTTTATCTGCATCAACAATTGTTGATAAGCGATGGGCAATAACAAAAGTCGTACGTCCCTTCATTAATCGCGTTAAAGCCTGTTGAACAATTCTTTCAGATTGGCTATCAAGACTTGCAGTAGCCTCATCCATCATTAATATCTTTGGATCTCTTAAAAAGGCACGGGCAATATTAATTCGTTGCCTCTGTCCACCTGATAGTTTTATTCCTCGTTCTCCTACTTTTGTATCTAACTGCTCGGGAAAATCAGCAATAAACTGATCTGCGTAAGCCATCGCAGTAACCGCCCAGAGCTGTCCATCCGATATATCTGATGCATTACTTAGGCCATAGGTTAAATTTTCTCTAATCGTTCCAGCCATCATTGCACTTTCCTGTGAGACATATCCGATCTGGCTACGCCAAGCTTCTAAGGATAAGTCCTGAATCGATGTATTACCAATTATTATTTCTCCTTCAGTTGGCTGATAAAATCGTTCCAATAGCCCAAATAAAGTTGTCTTTCCTCCTCCACTAGGACCCGCAAAAGCTATCATTTCTCCAGGCTTTGCGGTGAAAGATATATTCTCTAACACCTGCTCGTTGTCATCGTAGGCAAAGGTAACATTGTTTACATGAATCGTTTCATGTGTAATCTGCTTGTCAATCCCATTTTGACCAGCTTCTACCGGTAGATCTAATATATCTATAATCCGTTCTGTCGCACCTTTTGCTTTTTGCAATTGAGTAAAGAACATAGCGAATGTCGTAATAGGCATTATAATTTGAAATAAATATAATAAAAACGCTACCAGCGACCCCGTTGACATCGTTCCATTTGCTACTCTTATCCCACCATAACCGATAATAATGACAACTACAGCCATAATAATTAAGTACATTAATGGACCAATTAGGGCAAATATTTTTGATTCTCTTAAGCCATATGAAAATAATTTGCCGATTCCCTGCACGCCTTTTTGTTCTTCAAAGGATTCAGCAGTAGACGACTTCATTAAGCGAATCTCACTTAGAGTTTGTTGGATATTTCCTGTAAACATTGCTGTTTCATCTTGTAGACTACGGGAAATCTTCGCCATTTTACTGCCCAAAGGCATCATAAGTAAGATGGTAATTGGAACAGCAATTAACATCATGAGTGTCATTTTCCAATCCATAATTAGTAGAATAGCAACTGCACCAATAATAGATATCAATCCACTAATAAATTGTGGAAAATGCTGTGAAATCAAATCTTTTACTATACCTGTATCATTAACAACGCGACTTACCGATTCTCCACTATTCGTCTTATCAAAATAGCTAACTGGCATCCGAATCAGCTTCATCCACATTTGTTCCCTTAAACGAGCAACAATTCGCTGTCCTACTGCTGCAAGTAAATACGTTGATATGCCATCAATGACTGCTTGTAAAATAAATACAAGCCCAATAGCCACAATCAATAGCATACTCATTGATTCGATAGAGAACCCATCCACTAGTTCTCTAGTTAGCAAAGGAATACTCAATCCGACAAGTGTAGTAATTATACTTCCGATTAAGCCTATTGTAAGTGCAAGTCTTGGAATATTCGTAGATATAATTAAAGATATAAATGGCTTTATCCCGTTTCGCTGTTTACCCATTACCTTGACCCCTATCATAAATACATTCCATATATTCTTTTATTATAAAGGAAAACAGGAATTAATACACCGTCCACCCACGAATAAGTGAAACTTCTGCGTGCAATGTATCGCTGCTTAGGCATTCCTTATCCGGCTGGAACAACACGAGTCCGAAGATCCCTTGGTAACGTATGTTTCTTTACTAAGTTAGCTGAGGCAATGGACGCGGAAAAAAGTATATGTTCATGTTTCTGCGATAATACTCCTATTGATACTTCGCTTTCCGTGGAGAAGGCTTCGGCAACGATACATCACACAACGTATCCACATTTTTTTTATCTTTCGGCTTTTAATTAACCCTCTATATCCCGTTTCTGATAGCCTATAAAACCAATGGTGGTGCATGCAAAAGCTATTACCGTCAATATGAAAATGGCCATTATATTCATGTCCTCTACTGGTATTTGTGGTACATGACCAAATGGGGAAAGATTGCTCATCCAATCGGGAAATTGCATTAAATTACCTAAATAAACTACAATAAACGAATAAATTAAGTAACCCCATATCCAACTACTCCCATTAGGGAACAGTCCAATAAGCAATACTGTAAAACCAATCATTACCCACATGGCAGGTAGATAGACCATTGCTGCACGATAAACAACTCCTAAATCGATTCCTCCATCAATGGAGGCTGTTGCTAAAGACCATAGTCCAATTGCCGCTAATGAAAGCATCCCAAATGAAACAAGCATCGCTATCACCCATGAACTACCTATTAAACGAGTACGCGAAATAGCCCGACTTAATAAATGCTCCGTGCGCCCCTTCTTCTCTTCCCCCATTAACTTTAGTATTGCCATTAACGTTGGAATGGTACTCATCATAGCAAGGACACTCATCAGCATGGTAATAAACTGTTCCGTAAGCGAAAATCCCTCCACTGGGGTTAACATTTGCTTCATCATTTCCACATCCTCAAAGAACGTATCTAAATCCCCCAGAACAGAACCATATGACGCTCCAATTACAAACATACCAATTGCCCATGCGATTAAGCCAGTACGTTGAAGTCGAAATATTAATCCGAATGGACTTTGTAAAAAGAAGGATGCACGCCTCTTTCCTGGTTTAGCAGGAAGAAAACCAGAGTCTAAGTCCCTTATCGCATTTAAATAAAGTGCCAATATACATAGTATAAACGATACACCAACTGTCAATAGAATGGGCCACCAATAATTATTAACATAAACCTGTGTACCTAAAATCCACCCTAACGGTGAGACCCATGATAATGCTTCACTACTAACGTCACCAATAGCACGTAGCATATAGGAAGTTCCTAATACGAAAAAAGAAAAACCAATTACACCACGAGAGTTTTCGGACAGTTGTGCAAAAACTGCTGTTATGGCTGTGAAAAAGAAACCAGCTGCTCCTAAGCCAGCTCCATATAACAAAGACCCTGCTAAGTCCATACTTTCTATTCCCAATGATGCTAGACCAAAGCCAATAATAAGCGCTAGTAAAAAA
This sequence comes from Virgibacillus salarius, assembly GCF_039521925.1. Taxonomy (NCBI): domain Bacteria; kingdom Bacillati; phylum Bacillota; class Bacilli; order Caryophanales; family Bacillaceae; genus Virgibacillus; species Virgibacillus salarius. The sequence continues at coordinate 5,409 of NZ_BAAACY010000068.1, forward strand.
TTCGTCATAAAAACTACACTAAGTGTGGCAAGCAAATTAGATAACCGTCCAGTCGGAAGGGAACGGACCATCTCTATGCGGCCTTCTTCCTCATCTGCTCGAGTATGTCGTGCTACCAAAAGAATGCTCATAATTGCTACTGTTATCGCTGTAAATAAAAGCATCTGATGTGCCATCATAGCTCCAAATGTATAATCTTCTAACCCATATCCTTTTCCCACCATGGCTGTCATTGCTGGATTTAACATTGTTTCAGCTATTGCTTGACGATCTGCCTTTGTTGCGTATAGATCAGTAAAAGAAATGGCAATCATCAACGTTACAGTTACTAATGAAAGCATCCAGACAGAGATACGCAACCGATCACGACGGAGGAGAAAGCGTAACAGTCTTCCTGTATTTTTTGTGAATTGGCCAGCCATTACACCGCACCTCCTGCTCCTATATTCGATTTACCTTCATAATGTCTCATAAATAAATCTTCTAATGTCGGTGGAGCACTTTCTAATTTTACAATGCCAAATTGACTAATATAACGAATAACGGCATCCAACTCCTCCGTATCAACTTGAAAGGATATTTCACTCCCTTGCTCTTCAATGGCATGAACACCCTTTACTTCATCAAGGGAAGCAATGGACTGTTTGGTAGCAACTAACAAATTGGTACGTGTTAAATGGCGCATTTCACTTAGTGAACCAGATTCTATAATTTCTCCTTGTCGAATAATACCAACACGATCACAAAGCCTTTCCACCTCAGATAAAATATGGCTAGAAAGCAGAACACTCTTCCCTGCATGCTTTTCTTCTAATATACAAGATTGAAATACCTGTTCCATTAATGGATCAAGCCCCGATGTCGGCTCATCTAAAATATATAAGTCTGCATCAGAAGAAAATGCGGCAACCAAAGCAACCTTTTGCCTATTCCCTTTTGAATACGTACGACATTTTTTAGTTGGGTCCAATTCAAACCGCTTAATTAGTTCTTCTCTACGATTTTTATTATTGCCACCGCGAAGTTTAACAAACAGATCAATAACCTCTCCACCCGTTAAGTTTGGCCACAAGTTCACATCACCTGGAACATAAGCAATTCGCTTATGGATTTCTACAGCCTCTGACCATGCATCCTTCCCAAAAATCTGTACGTTGCCTTTCGTTGCCTTTAATATTCCTAATAATATGCGAATCGTTGTTGACTTCCCAGCTCCATTCGGCCCAATAAATCCGTAGACTTCTCCTTCATTAACTTCTATATTTACACCATCTAGCGCCATAAACTTACCAAATTTCTTTGTTAAATTCGATGTTTTCAATACAGGCATTCTTCTTCCTCCCTTACCCTTCTCTCGAATTATGAAATATTTTAACTTATATATTTCATAATATATATTTAAAACCTCTTTTGCAATAACTTATGAAATATATTTATTGTTTTATTACATATTTTTTATTAAACTTAAAATGAGGTGAGATTAGTTGGACGGTTTTAAACGAAGACGGGAGTTAAAAAAATCACATATTTTAGAGGCGGCCTTAAGTTTATTTATGGATTTCGGTGTACAAAAAGTCGCTATTAAGGAAATAGCTACAAAAGCAAATGTATCTCAGGTAACGATTTATAATTATTTTGGCAGCAAGGATAACCTTGTCCAAGAAGTAATTAAACATTATATAAATAAAGCATGGTGGGAATTTGAAGAATTATTTAACAGCGATTTACCTTTCCATGAAAAAATAAAGGGGATTATTTTTGCGAAAAAGGAAACAGCCCAGCATATACATTCTAATTTCTATGACGTCATTATGAAGGAATATGCAGCTGGAACTAGTTATGTTGAAGAGTTGTATCAAAAAAAGGCACTGCCTAAAATGATGGCTTTATTTGATGAAGGAAGGCGTGACGGATTTATCGATCCTAACCTATCAAATGAGTCGCTTCTAATGTATTTACAAATATTTAAAGAAGCTATGCAGCGTGAGGATATCTATAAACAAATACTGCCGATGACCGAGGATATTGTAAAAATCTTGTTTTATGGAATTGTTGGAAAAGGGGAATCTTGATTTTTTTGAGATGCAGCCAGAGCTAAGGCAGCCCTGTGCACTAAATAGATTATACTCACATATAAAGTGAAACTTCAATCAGTGGGGGTTTTGTTTATCCCCCCAAATATCCACTTTATTACTTGAAGTGTGGGACTTACTGTCAGTTATATGCGGGAGAACTAGAAAGAAAAAGATGTTTGAAACGTATAGAATAAAAAGGATGGTCCGTCTACTCTTACGGAAAAAGTGACGGATCCTTTTCTAAATTTCAGTAATAATTCTTGAGAAACGTTTTTTGACAACCTGAAGGAAATCCATTCTTTCCTACTACCTCCAATAATATTCTTAAAAAGAGAAGGTTTACGAAGTCCCATACTGCAGCTTAAATCCCTCAACGAAATATGAAATTACTTTCATTATTTCATCCAACGAACCCTCGTGCTCTGGCATTTGAGCAATCCATAATGCAGATTCATTTAATGCACCTGATAAAGAGTGGGTCATCGCTTCCACTGAAACTGGCTTGAAGCAATTACTTCTTTGCATAAGGTCAAGTTGTTCATGTAACAATCGCATCGAGCTTTGTCTATCCATCGATCGCCAAACTTCCCAACCTACAACTGCCGGACCATCAATGAGTAATATTCGTTTATTTTGAAGTTCAACAGCAGCTGTTACAAATGCTTTACACCCTAATAATAGTTGCTCCCACAAATCATCACTTTTTCTAGCATCTCGTTCGATTTGATCAGCAACCTCTTTTTGTACTGTAATTAATACTGCTTCAAACAGACCTTGCTTATTTTTAAAGTGATGATATAAAGCACCACGAGTTAGATTTGCTTCCTTTGCAATTTCCTCTAAAGAAGCACCTTCATATCCATGCTTAGTAAAGTGTTTTCTCCCAACTTCGATCAAGTTGTGTATTGTGTTCATTGCTTCTTCTTTATTTCTTCTCATTCGTTATTTACTCCCATCCTTCTCCGTTCAATCTGTATTTTCTCTTTCTCAACAAGCATGATAGCCTGTTGATCGTTTTGTTTTCTTAATAAAACGTAATCCATGTTATAAAAACCACTTAAAATGAGCTTTATTTCTACCTTTTCTTCTTGAGCTTGAAGCCAATCCATACCATCTATTTTTCTTTTGTTAAATCATTAATATTTGCCACAGACTTTCTAACATATAAAGAAGGATCGTTAATCAGAAGTTCCAATAAACATAAATTATTCAATGGATTACCAATATTGGCTTCAATTTAATGGTTGAAGTGAGGGTCTTACTACCAGTTATATGCGGGATAAATAACTGTTCTTCAAATAATGGGGAGTACGGTTTGATCAAATCAGTCAGACGCTTGGCTAAATCACTGGAAAATGAATATTTTAAAGCAATTGTATGAACATCCTTTCACTCTTCATTCCATATCTGTTGCTTATACAGTTTCGTCTCTTCTGCAGAAGGAGGAACGACTGTTATTACATCAATTAATATACCATTTGGGTCTTCTGTAATAAAATGTCTTTGCCCAAATTCTTCGTCACGGAGTTCCTGTATCAATGGAAGTTTTAACTCAGTAATAAGCCTGTCATAAATAATATCTACATCCGCTACCTCAAAATTTAAAATTATTCCCTGTACAGATTTTCGATATTCCTCTGGAATTGTTGTGTGGGTAGCATTTAATATGGCTAATTCATACGTTAGTGAATTCGAAACCCGTTTTAAACTAGTATACCAATCTGCTTCGTACACCACCTCAAAATTAAAATAGTTTTGGTAATAGGTGGAACTTATCTCCACTTGATCTGTCATGATAACTGGATAAAAACTCGATACCCGCATAAACATCCTCCTATATCATTTTTTTACATCTTAACATACATACAGTATGTATGTAAACGAGAAATAAAGTGAACCTTCTAAATTAATGAAATACTATTTTTATCCCAATCGGAAGAAAATATAGTACATACTATATGTTAGTAACAGGTCTAACATATTAATAAACGACGTGCTTTACCTCCGTATCGTTTATCTGATCTAGGTTCTCCTATACCAAGTAAATTTCTCAAATATACTGGATAACATTAAAAGAACGAAAAATTGATGATATCCGTTTTTTTCATTATACTTAGTGGAAATGAAAGGAGATTACAAAATGGAACAAATAAAGCTTAAATCTGACGTTTTTTCTATTTTGAAGGATAAAATTCAACTCATACAAAAGAATGAACGTGCTATATATTTAGTTGGACCAATTCAACTACCTGTAAATCTAGATGGAGAGACAACTGTATTCCAGTGGTATTGCTGGCTAAATTATGATCAAATTACAGAGGACTATGAAGAAATCATTAAAAAATTAGCTTCCTCTAATTTGGCTGACTTCCAACAATCCAGTGTTTTAGTATATGGGGATTTCGCTAATGCTGAAAATGCCTTAATTCGTATGCATTCCATCTGTCATACTGGCGATATTTTTGGAAGCAAACGCTGTGATTGTGGCTTTCAATTAAAGGAATCCATGAAGCGAATTAAAGAAAATGGTGCAGGCGCACTATTCTACTTATCGAACCATGAAGGAAGAGGAATTGGCTTATTTAGTAAAGCAATGGCTTACCTCCTTCAAGAAAACGGCTATGATACCGTTGAAGCCAATGAAGCTCTTGGTTTTGTTAATGACTCTAGAGATTATGATGACGCTATTCTAGTCTTGAAAAAATTACGTAACAAATCAGTTACCTTAATTACAAATAACCCGAAAAAGCTTGAAGCGTTAGAAAAAGCTGGGCTACCAGTCTCAGGGAGAACCCCATTATGGGGTGATGTTTCTGAATACAACCGTAAATACTTACAAACGAAAGTGACAAAGTCAGGGCATTTGCAAGCAGAGGGGAATTGCTTCAATGACTAATCATGAATTTTATATGGATATTGCATTAAACAACGCCCGAGCTACGAAAGGACAAACGGACCCAAACCCTCTAGTGGGGTCCGTCATTGTTAATCATAATCGAATAGTTGGCCTAGGCACGCATTTGCAAGCTGGGGAGCCACATGCGGAAATTCATGCATTGCGAATGGCTGGAGAGCAGGCAAGGGGTGGAACGATTTATGTTACACTTGAACCATGCTCACACCATGGTCGAACAGGTCCTTGTGCCGAAGCAATTGTACAAGCAGGGATTAAAAAGGTTGTTATTGCAACCCTAGATCCAAATCCAATTGTTTCTGGAAATGGAGTTTCTATTTTAAAAAAAGCAGGTATCGAAGTGGAAATCGGTATTCGTGAAACAGAAGCAATTAAAATGAACGAAGTATTTAATACGTATATTGTACAAAAGAGACCTTTTATTACTTTGAAAACTGGAATCACTTTAGATGGAAAAGTTGCTAGTCATACGCTTAACAGTAAATGGATTACATCTGAAGAAGCCAGGAAGGATGTTCATCAACTACGAACCGAACATATGGCGATTCTTACAGGAATAAATACCGTATTAAAGGATAATCCCGCGCTAACAGCAAGGATTCCAAATGGTCGTAACCCTCTAAGAATTGTTATGGATTCTTCCTTGAGAATTCCTTTAGATTATCAGATTGTTCAGGATAAGCAGGCAAACACTTGGATTTTTACAACCAAAAATCATGATAGACATAAGCGAAAAGAATTAGAAGGATTTGGTGTTACTGTTATTAACACAGGCGATTCAACCGTTGTTGATCCAGGGAAAGTCATAACATATCTAGGGGAACATGGTATATCATCATTACTAATTGAAGCTGGAGGAGTAATCAATGCCTCCTTTATTGAAAATAGATTGGTAGATAAAACGATTATTTATATGGCTCCAAAATTAATCGGTGGAAAACATGCTCCAACTTTTCTTGAAGGGACTGGCATAGACAAGATGGAACATGCAATTGAACTGAAGGATATAGAAATAACACAGATTGGTAAAGACTTTAAATGGACGGGATATCCTGCCTACAGGGATATGAGGGATGTATAATGAACTTTGGATTTGATATTGATGATACGTTACTTAATTTACGAGAACATGCCTTTAACTTGTATAGAGAGAAATTAAATAAACATGTACCTATTAAGGAATTCTATCGTTTAACCAGGGTAGAAATTCACGAACCTTTTGGACTTACAGATAAAGAAGGAAAAGAATTGTGGAGAAGCTCGTTAGAATCTATTTATTATACGGATTGTCCTATCTTTCCAGGAGCATTAGAAACAGTAAAATGGCTTAAGCGTGAGGGACATGATATATATTATATTACCGCCCGTCCTTCTCAACATGGCGAACGAACAAAAAAATGGTTAAGCGAACGTGATTTCCCTATCGATGATGGTAACTTTTATTATGGAATGAAGGATCATGAAAAAATAACCATCATTAACGAATTAAATCTCGATTACTACGTAGATGACAAGCCAACTGTCCTTAAGACATTGTTAGATAGTGACACAACGCTTCTATTAAAAGATCAGTCCTATAATAGGAATTTTACAGAGGCTATTCGACTATATGATTGGTACGAATTGAAGGAGTTATTGGATACACTACCGTAAATTTATACGAGGTACACTCACTGTCGCTATAACGCTTTTTTACATTGATCGTGATGAAAAAAAATGATAAAATTCATTTAGAAGATTGATCAATAATTAATTATACATTTCGATTACGATATAGCAAACATCGAACTTGTCAGTAAAGAAAGGAGTATGCATATTATGAAGAAAAGATCACTTGAATTTTTATCTTTAGGATATGGATACTCTACTGCTGTTTTTTTCTAAGATACATTTCCTAGGATGGAGTGTGTCTAAATGCCTTTTAGAGAAAACTGCAGATACTAATAAACATGACGAGGTCGATAAAAATGAAAAATAAAATAACTAGAAAAAATCCAGCAAACATGCCGGAACCAGTCGGTAATTACACTCATATAACCAAAATACCTAGGAACTCGGAACTTTATGTAAGCTCCGGACAGGTCGGAGTAGATCAGAATGGTTCATTCCCAGAAAGTTTGAACGCACAGATTAACAATACATTTCATAACATTAAAACATTACTAGAATCTGAACAGCTAGAAGCAAATAATATTATAAAAGTAAATGTTTGGGCAACTGAAAAAATTGATTGGGATTACCTGTATTCCGAATGGGGAGAATTATTCGGTAACAATTACCCTGCAATGACTATCGGGTACATTACAGAATTAGGTTTGCCAGAAATAAAAATAGAACTAGAAATTTGGGCAGCTAAAGTATAAAAATAACGACACACTTCATTCTTGCGAACCCCCTTTTGAAGAATTATCTCAAAAGAGGGTTCCTTTTATATTAAACTATAAAGGATCATCTCATTAATCATTATTACAAAAGGGTGATCCGAAACTAGTACGAGATACTGCTATAACAAATTCCTCTCTAATTCTTTCATTTCATAGAAGTATCCACGCTTATCCATTAGCTCCGTAAAGGTTCCTTTTTCTACTACTCGTCCTTGATCCATCACAATGATTTGATCCATACGTTCCATACCAGTTAAACGATGACTGATCAAAACAACTGTATCATCTGCTGCTTGTTGAAAAAGGTGGTTATATACAATCTGCTCTGTTACAGCATCAAGTGAAGAAGTAGGTTCATCCAACAACCAAAAACATCCCCTTTTAAGCATTGCTCTTGCAATTGCTAATCGTTGTTTCTCTCCGCCAGATAAATTTTCTCCTTTTTCAAATACATGACTATCTAAATCAAAATGATCTAATTGAACTTTCTTAAGCATGGCATGCATCTCATTCTCTGTTACTCCATCATTCGCTAATTGCAGATTATCTCTAATCGTACCATAAAAGAAATGATTTTCTTGGAGAACGACACTTGCAGCCTCCCAGATACTCTCCTGTTGGATCTGGTCGAAATTCGTATTATTCATGGATAGTTTACCTGTATCTGTCGTGACCAACTTTAATAGTAGCTGTAGTATGGTTGATTTTCCGGAACCACTTGGACCAACTATTGCTGTTTTGGAACCAGCTGAAAGCTGCAAATCTACTTCATGTACAGCTGGTCGCCCTTCATTTAAAAACGTATAGGATACACCTTTCATGTTGATAGTAGGTGCAGTTACGATTTGCTGAAATAAACTTGATTCCACCATTTTTTTATCCTTTTTCTCAACTATAGAAAATAATCGATTCGCTGCTCGTCTACTATCATTAAAATGAATCGGAAATACAGCCATGGGTGATACATCTTCAAATACAGTAATAGAAAGCATAACCAACATAGCTAATAACACACCATCTAACTGTCCTTGCCCAATCAAATAGGCGCCAACAGCCAAAACGCTCCACGTTACCAGTAATGAAACAAAATTATTAATTGACTGATTATACAAGGTGTTAATCCCCTCATGCTCCTGTTCCATGATATAAGTATTAGATGTCTCTATAAGTTGATTTCGCTTATTATCCATTTGCTGATAAATTTTCAAATCACGAAATCCATACAGAAACTCGGTTACTTCTGTTGATAACTTTGCTCGCTCATCTCGTACTTGGCTGTTGATTGTTTGTTGACGTATAGCAAAAATAGCAGGTATTACAACTGCTGTGAGTAATAGTCCAATGAACAGAATAATGGCTATATGGATAGAGTAAAAGCATGTAAAGAAAATTGTGCTAAGAAACACGAGCCCTAAAACAATTGGTGGGTAGACCACACGCAGGAAGAAATTTTGTAGACTCTCTACATCCCCAACAATTCTTGCCAAAAGATCCCCACTACGATACTTATTAAATATACCCGGTGCTAATGGCTCTAATTTTTGATAAAAAGTCATTCTCAAATTACTAAGCATCGTAAATGTACCCCGATGGGAAACAAACCGTTCTCCATATCTACTGAACGCTCGAATAAAACTAAGCAATTTTACAGAAGCAATCAGAATCATTAACGTATAAAACGGCGGCTGTAATGCTGCTTTTGAAATTAAATATCCGCTAGCCGAGAACAGTAATACCGTAGCTAGACCAGCAATAAACCCTAAAAAAATGGAAAGGAGAATATCTCTTTTTTCCTTCATCATAAGCCTGGTCACAATTACTAGATCTCTCATTCAGCCTTCCCTCCCCGTTGTACAGATACCATTGTTCGGTATCCGGGAACCGTTTGTACTAATTGTTCATGTGTTCCTTCTGCAATAAGCATTCCATCATCAAGAAACAGGATCTTATCCGCATCTTTAATCGTGTGCAATCGATGAGCTACTGTAATAATCGTGGCGGTTCTCGCAAGCTTTTCAATGGAAGACTGCAAGATTCGTTCTGTCTTTAAATCTAATCCAACGGTTGGTTCATCAAATAGTACAATAGATGGTTGCTTTAAAAAGGCTCTTGCTAAGGCTAGACGTTGCTTTTCTCCCCCAGACAAGCCTCTTCCACCTTCTCCTACTACTGTGTCATAGCCATGCTCAAATGAAGCGATTGTATCCGAAATACCTGCCTGTTCTGCTGCTTCTTCTATTTCTTGTTTTGTTGGTTGTTGATGGTTACTTCCAATAGCAATATTATCTGTAATTGTCCCCGAAAAAATATATGGATCCTGTGAAATATAGCTAAGTCTATGAAACCAGTCTTCCTCTTTATATTTAGTTAAAGGCACACCATCAATAGCTATACCACCTCCGTGCGTTGGGATAATACCTGCAATCATATGCAAGAGCGTCGTCTTTCCAGATCCTGTTTTACCAACAATCGCATTCTTGGTTATTGGTGAAAAGCTTGTATTAATTTGTCTTAATGCAAATTGATCTTCTCCATATTGAAAGCCCGCATTTATTAATTCCAGTTTTACTGGGATATCTGTTTTCGGAATCGGCTTATCTCCCCAGTGAACAGCTGGTCCATCCACTAACTCTTCTTCAATTTTTCTTATAGCTCCCATACTGCTTCTTCCATTATGGAAAGCCGTTCCTAGCTCACGTAGTGCTGTGAAAAATTCAGGAGCTAGTACGAGCACGTAAAATGCCGTAAAAAAAGATATTCCATCAAAAATAATTAGTTGCAGCGCAACTTCCAATGCGATGATCCCGATTGCCAACATAGAAATCAGCTCTAACATAAAAGATGATGCAAAGGCTACTTTTAAAATATCCATCGTAGCATCCCGAAACCCTAAACTGCTTTGTTGAATAGCTTCTTTTTGCTGCTTAGCTTTGCCAAATAATTTTAGAGTAACAAGACCTTGAAGCGTGTCTAAAAACCGACCTGAAAATACAGCCAATTTCTCCATTTGTTCTTCTGACTTTTTCTTTGTTTGCATCCCAATTATAACCATGAATAATGGGATAAATGGGAATGTAATAAGCATAATTAAACCAGTATTTACATGCTGGGTAAATACAACTATTAATATCATAACTGGAATAATTGAAGAGCGAATCACTTGAGGGATATATTGACTAAAATAGCTATCTATCTCATCAGTGGCGTCCATGGTGACACTAACCTTTTGACCTGCCTGCCCCTTAAGTGAAGCCTGAACAGGGTTTTCTGTATAATTCGCAAGCAATATATATCGAAAATATCTTTTTGCATTTGCTCCCAGTCGAACACCGACCCTACCGCTCAGGTAAGTAAACATAGTCCTTACGAAGAGAATGATGAATAATCCTCCCAATAATGGGAGGATTTCTCGAAAGGTTAGATCATCCAGAAAGACACCATCGATTATGCTGACGAGTAGATAAGCTTGTCCAATAATTGCTCCACCCGTTATGAAAGCAAACACCAATAAATAGATCATGCTAAATTTTTTGCTATTTAAAAATTCTTTTACATCGCGCATTATTTTGCTCCTGTTCAACAGAATCTTTTGTAGCTCCTCATTTCTTTCCCTTCACATAATCTGCATTAAATAAGAATAAGCGCATGAGTAAAATTAGCGAAGGAATTAGCAAAAATAAGCCTAAGATAAATACGACAATCAATGCAATCCCTGTTGCTTCATGCGTCGCATTTTCGTAAATCGTAATATAAGGATCCAAAATATATGGAAGATGACTAGCACCATATCCAAAAAAGGCAAAGAAGAATTGCAGCATCACACTTATAAATGCTAATCCATAACGTTTTCCTTCATAAATTAACCACATGGCAATCATAAAGAACCCAACGGATAGACCGAACATCCACCACAAATCAAACATATTCTGATAATGACGTTCATTATGCTGACCTAAAGCAATAAATGTAGTCAGCGCAGCAATAATGGTCGGTGTAGCCCAGAATAATGCGTATTTACGAACAAGCTTTAACGCTGCCTGGTCGTTCGCCCTTGCTGCATAAAATGTTAGAAACGCTGCGCTAATAAATAGCACGGATACAATAGCAAGAAATACAACGCTCCATGAATAAGGACTTGTAAATAATGCAAGATAGTCTAAAGAAACAACACCATTCTCTTCTAAAATAAAACCACCTTCAGACATCGTTAGAGCAGTAGATAATGATGCCGGAATTAATAAACCCGTTGCTCCATATAAGAACATATACACATTGCTTTTTTTAGATCCGTAATTTTCAAAGGCATAAAAGGAGCCACGTATGGCTAGCAATATTATAGCAATACTTCCTGGAACTAACAGTGAAGTTCCATAATAGTAAGCCGAGTCAGGGAAGAACCCGACGATGCCCACAAAGAAAAAAACAAAGAATACATTGGTTACTTCCCAGACAGGGGACAGATATCTTGAAATCAATTGGTTGATAATATGATCTTTTTTTGTGATTTTTGCGTAATACGCAAAAAAGCCAGCGCCAAAATCGACAGATGCAACAATAAGATAACCATATAAAAAGATCCACAATACGGTAATCCCAATTATTTCATAACTCATGTGTTATCACCCTTTTCTATCGTCGGGTATTTCTTCTCTAGTTCTTCTTCAGCCGGATTATTTTTAAAAAGCTTCCTTAATACAATAACACCTAGTACTCCTAATACGATATATAATCCAAGAAATAGTAGAAACATCAAACCTACATATGGAGATGTCGTTGCCGCATCCTCTACTAACATATAACCCCGTAATATCCACGGCTGTCTGCCTTCTTCTGCAAATATCCAACCGAATTCAATAGCGAGCATCGCTAATGGTCCACTAGCTACGAGTAGCCATAGCATCCATTTATTATGTTCATTCCACCGTTTAATTTTCCACGATAAAATATATAGTAAGGACACTCCTAATAAGAAGAATCCGATTACCACCATAAAGTCAAACATATAGTGAATCCATAAAGGTGGACGTTCCTCTTCAGGGAATTCTTCAAGTCCGGTTACCTCACTCTGAAAATCCCCATAAGCTAGGAAACTTAAAAGCCCAGGGAAACGAAGTACACCAGCAGGTGTATTCTCATCACCTAACCAACCAAACAGGACAAGATCTGCTCCTTCCTCTGTTTCAAAATGCCATTCTGCAGCTGCCAATTTTTCGGGCTGATGCTCTGCCAAAAATTTTGCGGACACATCTCCAGCAATTGCTGTCAAAATTGAAAAGAGAAAGGTTAATGTAACCGTTAATTTTAGTGCTTTTTTATGATATTCTGTTCTTTTCTTCCGTAGCATACTGAATGCAGCGATTGCTGCAAGAATTGCAGCCACTGTCAAATAAGCAGAAGTTAAAACATGAAATACCTTTGAAGGCATAGCAGGATTAAACATAGCATCGATTGGATTTATGGCCGCAAAACCACCTGCTCCTGTCGTAAAGCCTTCAGGTGTATTCATAAATGCATTTACTGAAGTAATAAATACAGCAGAAAGTGCACCTCCAATTACAATTGGAAGAGAAAACCACCAGTGGGTCATCGGATTTTTAAATCGATCCCACGTATAAAGGTATATTCCTAAAAAGATGGCTTCAAAGAAAAATGCAAATACTTCCATAAAAAGCGGTAAGCTAATAACATTTCCAGCTACTTGCATAAATTGCGGCCAAAGCAATGATAGCTGGAGTCCTATAGCTGTACCTGTTACAACACCAATTGCTACAGGAATAACGAATCCGCGTGTCCAGCGCCGTGCTAGCATTGAATAGTGTGGATCATTCTTTTTAATTCCAATAAATTCAGCAATAGATATCATTAATGGTACTCCGACACCAAGAGTAGCGAAGATAATGTGAAATACGAGTGTTAGTGAAGTTAAAAGTCGACTCACTAGCACCGGATCCATATCCATCATAATTCGGTTTTTCCTCCTTTATTCATGCAAGCTCTCAACTTGCTCAGTACTGATCAAGCGAATATCTATTCATACACATCCTTATCCTTAGACTGATTTAAGCATGTTATTGTTATCCACTTTACTGCTAGTATAAACTATACTTATATAGAAAAAAGATGATTACCATGACAAAACATTGACAAACCAAAGACAAAATTATGTCTGTCTACATTTAGATAATTCCCTATTGTAGACAAATTACACCTCAAACTGAGATTTTTCATTGCAAAAATGATGAAAAACCCCTACACACAAGTTAAATGTATGCAGGGAATCAATAGTTCATAGCTTATTTTAACTCCTCTTTATCTAAGCGCTGAAAGAATTTTTCATTATGAAGTACTTGTGAATTGGTTGGATTATATTTTTTTGTTATGACATGATTATGATAGGCATCTTTTTTATTCCCTAATTGCCAGTTACAATAGCACATCTGTAAATGAGGATACCAAGTGGAAAATGCTGTATTTGTAAATCCGCTATCATTTTCAGGTTCTAATGTAAGTGCCAAAGCATACCAAATATTTGCCTTTTTGAATAATCCGTTTTCTTTAAAATGGTCCCCTACCCTACATGAAACCTCAGGGCGCGGCAAGTCAAATTTTAATGTTTGTAATAAAGCCTCCAATTCTTTATCTGACTCCTGTTTCGCTTTAAAACAGTCAGCCATATAGATGCATGCACGTATTTCATCCTCCACCCATCCTTGCTTTGTATTTAAGAAGCGCTGATAGTACGTAATTGCCTCATCTATTCGCCCGTGATCCTTTAGCTCATTAGCATAGTAAAACATATCCCTTGGAGTAAACGCTTTGCCCTTTTCCAATTGCCTTTCATAAATTTTTAAATTGCGATCCCCCTTGTTCGAAGTATTATTCTTCTCATATTTCCGGTGAGTTACAGCTATTTGTGAAGGAATAATATTTCCGCCTACCTGTAAATACTCATGGACTACTCCAAACCATTTAAATTGATTACTTCTTTTTACAAGCCGATTTCTTCGATATTTAAAAGTAGGATTTCCTTGTTCATCAAATGCAGTGTGATAATACATGGAAACTGCATCTATGCCATCATGGAGCTCTTTTTTTAGTTCTTTTAACTTTTCCATATCCTCAGGAAGCAAAATATCATCTGCATCTAACCACATGATAAAATCCTTCGTTGCATAGCTAAAGGCTTTATTCCGTGCAGCTGAGAAGTCTTCGATCCATTCAAAATCATAGACTTTGCTTGTATAACTGGAAGCTATCGCTTTAGTATTATCCTTTGATCCAGTATCTAGAATAATTATTTCGTCACAGACCGATTCCACACTTCTTAAGCATTGTTCTAATATTTCTTCTTCATCCTTTACTATCATGCATAAACTAATTGTTTTCATTCATTTCACCACCTTATCTAGCTACCATTACTATATGATTTATATCCATGCAATTGTTCATAACGCTCCTACAGCATCTAATACTTTCATTCTCAGAATTTCTGTTATATTCTATAAGAAGAACGAAGAATCTTAAGTTTGGGGCGATATAAATGACAATGAAAAAAACCTTAACTCTTGCTGGCTCTGATTCTAGCGGTGGTGCTGGAATTCAGGCGGATCTGAAGACATTCCAAGAGCATGATGTTTACGGTATGACAGCACTTACCTCAATCGTGACAATGAATCCTGATGGTTGGAGCCACCATGTTTCACCCATTGATGTTAATATTGTAGAAAAGCAATTGGATACCATTCTATCCGTTGGCGTTGATGCTATGAAAACGGGTATGCTAGGTTCTGTTGATATTATTGAATTAGGTGCAAGAAAGATTGAAGAATATCAACTGCGTAATTATGTTCTTGATCCTGTGATGGTATGTAAGGGAGATGACGAGGTCCTTCAGCCAGAGAACACGGACGCAATGCGCGAACTTTTACTACCACATGCAATTGTCACAACACCAAATTTATTTGAAGCAGGACAACTTGCACAAACAGGACCGATTAAAACAGTTGATGGTATGAAAGAGGCTGCTGTAAAAATCCATGAACTAGGTGCTAAAAATGTCATTATTAAAGGTGGAAAAGCATTTGATTACGAAAAAGCGTTAGACCTTTTTTATGATGGAAACTCCTTTACACTTTTGGAAAAGGATAAGATTAATACAACTTATAATCATGGTGCTGGTTGCACATTTGCTGCTGCTATTACAGCAAATTTGGCTAAAGGAAAATCCGTTGAAGATGCTGTCAGAGATGCAAAGGACTTTGTAACAGCAGCAATTACTTCTGGATGGAAATTGAATGCATATGTAGGACCGGTTATGCATGGAGCCTATAATAAATAATGTAATAAAAATGCCATGGAGCTACTAGTCTCCATGGCATTTCTTGTATTCCATTAAGTCTATAGCGTAATTAAAGTCATCCATGCCAACAGACAATTTGGAATAAACTATAACTGACTATTAAATAGATTGAGCATAATCAAGGCTACGCTCCCTGAAATTTTTAGTTACTTTCTATATCTATAGCTATATCGATCGATTCATCTTCCACGTTAATTGTTTTCATGGTGTCTTTTTTTCCAAATTCCATTGACTTTACCAATAAATTTCTTTCCATAATTCCCCGAAATTGACATACTTTTATACTAATTACCGGAAGTACGATCCGCCTCAAAATCCTCCACCCACTCCATTTAAATGATTACTATTATACGGTTCGTATCGTCATCCTTTTATATACATAAAAAAACCCGCCCCTAGATAGGGACGAGTTTCCACCCGTGTTACCACCCTGATTCCAGATAATGTATATGCAATACAATTATCTAGCACTCATCAACGTACTATCATACGCGCCCCTTTTAACGGCGGGTCCCCGGGAAAACTTAAATGAATATTCAGCCTTCCTTCTCAGAGAGGATATTCAGCATAATGGGAACATTGGCTTGCAGCAAATCACCAACTCTCTAAAGATCCACATTTATACCTACTCATTCTCGTCAACGAATGTAACCGTTTGTTTATAATATGCTTAGCATAAAGTAAAGCGTTCCTAATGTCAAACATATTTACGGTTTCATACAACTGGTTCCATACTTGGAATAAAATGAAACTTCCATCCTTGGGGATTTTTGTTTATCCCCCACGGTTTGGTAGTACCACAAGGGTATGACCTAAAGGCTTTTGAATCAATCGGACATTTACTGGCAGCCTATCCCTCGCTTACCAATAATTGTTTCACTTTATTGCTTGAAGCTGGAATCTTACGGCCGCTTATATGTGGAATAAATCTAACTATCGTATGCTTAACCTGAATGCATATGTAAAAACCTTATTGCTCTACTTATCACAGTTGGTACAACGGATACATGATTCTCATCCGTCAATTCATAAAATACCGTTGTTAATCCTTTTGATCTTAGCTCTTCCAGTCGAATAGCGAGATCACGTGCATCATTTACCATATGATCTTTTTCTAATTCACCAACAGCAAGAAACACCCGCTTTTCACTTATATCGGTATTAGCGGCCCAGTTCTTTACTAGCTCCAATATGACGCGATTTCCCCACCATATTGAAGGACTTGTTATCATAAAGGTTTGAAATGCAGGCGTTCCTGAAAATAAAACATACAATGCAAATAATCCTCCCAAAGAATGACCAAATAATGTTTGTTTCTGTCGATCAATGGAAACGTGTTGCTCTATACATGGCTGTAATTCCTGCGTAATAAAATGAAAGAACTCCTCTGCTCCACCATTTTCAGACCATGCACTACCATCAGGCTTGGGTGGTAAATTTTCCACAGAAGTAGGTGGCGTAAAATCGTACACTCTAAATTCAGATGCAAAAGCGGCATCAACCGGATAACCAATGCCTACAATAACAGCCGGAATCACTTTTGTTTTTTCTGATCGAGCAGATTGTACTTTCACCGTCTCATGAAATGTATGAAAAAAAGCATTCCCATCCAAAACATAGATAATTGGATAACCAGATTCCGGAGCTGGCTGTTTTGGTATAGAGATGTAAATATCGTATCGCCTACCGTACCTCGAAGTCATCGACCATTTCTCTGCTCCAGATGTAATTACAGGCGATGTTTTATATTCTTTCAACCTATTTCCCCCTTACATTTATTTATGCTTGTATACTATCATATCCAAAACATACTGGGGAATTATCGTATGGGTCTATCATTACTCTTGCATCAATTTCAAAGACTTCCTTTAATACTTCGTTTGTAATGATATCTGAAGGACTTCCAACAGAAATAACTTCACCAGACTTCATTGCCACAATCTCATTTGAAAACCTAGCAGCATGATTAATATCATGTAATACCATTACAATTGTACAACCATGCTCTTTATTAAGCCGTTGTACAATCTGTAGGACTTCCAATTGGTGAGCTAAATCAAGGTACGTTGTCGGTTCATCTAGTAATAGTACTTCCGTTTCCTGAGCTAGTGCCATCGCCAACCAAACCTTCTGCCTTTGACCACCTGATAGATTACCTATTTTACGGTCACGGAAGGATGTAGTGGAGGTAATATCCATTGCCCATTCAATAACCTTACGATCTTCCTTTGTTAATTTATTGACATTTTTCCGATGTGGATAACGTCCATATGTGATAAGCTCTTCCACCTTCAGTTCACCAGGGGCAGTAGGATTTTGCGAAAGCATAGCTAGATGTTTGGCAATTTTCTTTGTTGGTATATGATTAAGTTCTTTGCCTTGTAAGAATACTTTTCCATTACGCTGCTTTAAAATTCTTCCCATTGTTTTTAATAAGGTTGATTTCCCACAGCCATTTGGTCCAATAATTGTCGTGATTTCACCAGTCTTCACCTGTAAATGAAGATCTCTGAACACCGTATGTCTTTCATAACCAGTCTCCAATGCCTCCGCCTGCAAAATACTCATTTGCCTTCCCCTCCCTATGTTTTCGTTTTTACTAATAAATATAGAAAATACGGTACACCGATAATCGATATCACGATACCAACAGGCAACTCTGCTGGGGCAAAAACCGTTTTTGCTATAAAATCTGATACGATGACAAGTAGTACACCAAGTAATCCACATATAGGAATCACATATCTATGCTGTAGTCCAACGAGTCTTCTTGCTATATGTGGAGCCATAAGCCCTACAAAACCTATACTTCCAGATACAGAAACACAAGCGCTGACAAGAGCAACACTACTTATTAGAAGTAGTATTTTCTCTTTCTCTACGGAAACACCTAAGCTTTTTAAATTTGATTCTTCTAATTGAAATAAATCTAATAAATAAGCCTTTTTATAGATGATTGGGATAAATAAAATAATCCAAGGAATCATAGATAGAATATAAATCCAATTAGCGTTGTATATTGTTCCAGAAATCCATACCGATGCCATCTCAAAGTCAGATGCTTTCATTTTTAACGAAATATAAAGGGAAAATGCTCCAAAACCTGATCCAATAGCTATTCCCGTAAGCAGAAGACGTTGGGAATCTAATTTTCCATTTTTCCAAGCGAAGAGAAAGATAATCGTAGCCGCTATAAGACCACCAATTAACCCAAAGAGTGGCTGCATCATAATAGCTAACAATCCCGTATCCGTTATCTTATCTTTAAAGAAAAACATAAACAATACAATCGCCGCTCCAGCACCGGCATTTATACCAAGTATCCCTGGGTCAGCTAAACCATTTCTAGTAATCCCTTGAATAACTGCACCAGCTATACCGAGTCCAAACCCAACTAAACCAGCAATAACAATTCGTGGTAGTCGAAAATCAAAAATAACTAAATCATAATCTTCTGTAGGGTTAATACGTAAAATGGTTCGAAAAACATTTGATACCGTAATATCAAACGATCCATTTGTAATGCTTATGTAAATCGCCACTAATATCGAAACTGAAATAAGCAATAATGTTGTAATATATCGACGTCTATCTGCTTTATGCATGCTTCTCTCCTCCCCTACTACGAATTAAATAAAGGAAGAAAGGGATTCCAATAAAAGCAGTGATAACACCAATTGGCGTTTCAAACGGATAATTGATAAATCTACTTAACACATCACATAACGCCAAGAATCCGCCGCCAATTACGCCAGCACAAGGAATGATCCAGCGATAATCTATACCAACTAAGAATCTAGTGATATGAGGAATGATTAGACCTACAAAACCTATCTTTCCAACTAGTGCTACGGCGGTACCTGTCAGCATAACAACAGCTATAACAGTCATCGCTTTAACAAGCTTCGTTCGTTGTCCCAAGTTAACAGATACGTCTTCACCTAATGACAAGATAGTAATTGATTTTGCTAAAAATATAATGATCAAGATTCCTACTATGCCAAAAGGAATTGCGATTTTTAACATGGATGGATCAATCTGATGAAGTCGTGCATTATACCAAAAGCTCACATTTTGCGACACTTGAAAATAGGTGGAAATGGCCGATGATATACTGCTTAAAAACGTACCAATAACGGTGCCAATAATAGCTAATCTCACAGGTGACAACCCATTCCGTAAAAGTGAACCAAAGCCAAATACAATTCCTGCTCCTAATAAGGAACCAAGCATAGAATAAAGGATCATTTGTAACGATGACATACCTGGCATCCACACCATACAAATAGTGATTACAAAAGCTGATCCATCGGTAACTCCCATAATGGAAGGGGATGCAAGATAGTTTCTTGTCATCCCCTGCATAACCGCTCCCGATATCGCTAGAAAGGCACCTACTATTAATGCACCAAGAGCTCTAGGTATACGTGACGTTATGATTATTGCATGATCGACATTTTCTGGATCATAGTTAATAATTGCATCCCAAACGGTAGTTAAAGCAATCGATTTTGTCCCCAAAACCACTGATAAACAAGTAATAAGTATAATCCAAAGGGGTGCAGTCATTAATATAACTACGTGCACTTTATTTGTTTTTCCCATAACTTCCAACGCACCTTATGCTTTATTCGACTAAATCTACTAGCTTCTTCATAGACTGACCAGTATTTTCTTCTCAGTAAATAATAAGAAAATAGGATCAGGGTTACTTTCTGCTAATTAGATTATTACCCACACTATATAATTGAGAATGATTATTAATTTCATTTAAAATGATATGGGATTAACCCCCTTTTGTCAACTGATTTTTAATAAATATGACTCCATTCCATATTAATGGACAACATAATGAGAAATTTAAGAAAAACCGGGCAAAAACCAGCCCGGTCCTTTCCTGTTTGCCATAGCTAGAGCACATCCGATAGT
>NZ_BAAACY010000069.1:0-17174 GCF_039521925.1 Virgibacillus salarius
GTTGAAGTAGCCGGCCTTCGCTATTATCAGGCTCTACAACGCTAGCATGAAGTAACACAGCTGCTTTTATCTCACGGATAGCGATTTTCACTTTACCCATTGTAAAAAAAGTCAACCTATTACTTATGACAAGAATTGTTGCACCTTCTCATAGCGAAGTAATTAGTCGGAGCATTGCCAATATACATCTAACATTTCAAAATAACTACTAAGCTTAACGCAGTCATCGCACTGATTTTATACTTTCTTAACTTATTAAAAAAGACTGTCGTTTTTCCGACAGTCTTGAATAATACTCTTTGATTCCGTTTTTTTTAACAATATCTCTGACAATCAATACATCCATTTCATACATAATTATTGTAATAAGGATGATGAGATTAATTTAAGAGAAGTAATTCATTTAAATCGTGTGAGTGATCTTGCCTTCTGTTATATTAGCATCGTTTTCATATGCTGCCTGCAATTTTCTCGTTATTGGTCCAGGTGTACCGTCCTGTACTTGTTTATTATCGATCATCGTTACAGGCATTACTTCAGAGGTACTACTAGATAAGAATACTTCATCAGCCGTGAAAAGATCTTCTTGTTTAAAACCATTTTCATTAAACGAAATGGATAGGTCATTAGCAAATTGCTCTACGCGCATTCTTACGCACCCATGAAGAATTCGATTAGTAGCAGGATGGGTGTAGATGTCACCATCTTTTACCATATAAATATTAGATGAACTACATTCTGTCACCAAGTCATCACGGTGTAAAATAGCTTCATAGCAGCCATGCTCTTTCGCTTCTTGCTTGGCTAAAACATTTGGCAATAAATTTAAACTCTTAATATAGCAATTTTCCCAGCGTACATCAGGCTGAGTAATGACAGATACGCCCTTTTGTAGGTTCTCCAGGTTGCGTGGGAGGTCTTGAGCATATGCATACATGTTTGCAGGGATACCTTGAGGAAAGACGTGGTCGCGTGGTGCTGATCCACGAGATACTTGTAAGTAAACTTTTCCGTCCCCTGTCATTTTATTTTTTTCAAGTAATTGTAATAACAAATCAGTTATTTCTTCTTTTGTAGCAGCAAGATTAATTTTTACTGCATCAGCAGAACGGAATAGACGATCTACATGCTCTTTTAGTAAATAGTATGAGCCGTCATAAATACGTATTACTTCATAAATACCATCACCAAACTGTAACCCTCTTTCTTCAAAAGGGTATTTCAAGTTATCTTGATGTGTAAAAGTTTTCTGTGCTAAAACAATTGGATATATAGCCATTCTTTCTCGCCTCCCTAAAACTTATGACTATTCTATAACTTCTTTTCAAGGTTGTAAATCCTTACGATGAAAATAGTAAAAAGTATTTCAGAAGGTTATGGCGTAATGATAATCTGTGTGAATTCAAAAAATGATAGCATACAAAAATAAGCGGTTTAAATTATCATGTGATTTTCGTTCATCTATTCCAAAAATAACTGGTAGTAATACCTCCACCTCAAGCAATAAAGTGAAACCAATATGGGTAAGAGAGGGAACGACTACCAGTAAATGTCCAATAGGTTCAACTGATTGAACTTTCACTTTATAGTAGTCGGTTTAGGTAAAAGAATTATACATGTTACAAGTTTAAGAGAATATTAATTTTTTGTCGAAAAAAATTAATATTACTATTGACCTGTCTAAGTCTAATTGCTATAATAAATATTGCGTTCGAAAAAACGATAAATAAATTACATAATTTCTCCAATTTGTT
This sequence comes from Virgibacillus salarius, assembly GCF_039521925.1. Lineage (NCBI taxonomy): Bacteria > Bacillati > Bacillota > Bacilli > Caryophanales > Bacillaceae > Virgibacillus > Virgibacillus salarius. The sequence goes on from NZ_BAAACY010000069.1 coordinate 1,755, forward strand.
TGCGGGTGTAGTTTAATGGTAAAACCTCAGCCTTCCAAGCTGATGACGAGGGTTCGATTCCCTTCACCCGCTCCATACATATGTCTTAACGCAGTATTTCGTAATGAATGGTACGAAGTATTGCGTTTTTAATTTTTATCTCACATAATAACGACAGTAAGCCCCCGACCTTAAGGAATAAAGTAAAAGTAATATAGATAAGAGAGGGACCGACTGACATAAAATGTCCGATTGGTTCGAACCCTACATGGGAGTAGATCGCAAAGGCGTTGCCACAGGATGTGGCGATTTAACCCTTTGTACGTGTTTGTTTCAGTGAAAACCGGATTGAAGTTTCACTTTATTGACTGTTTTACTTCTTCTATATAAACATGTAAAATTTTTGGCGTAGACAAGAATATTAGTTATATGATTCTTCTAAGGTTGCGTGTTTTTACGCAACTAGTGGCTTATCATTCGCTTATTTCTAAATTCTAACGAAAATGAGGTGTTTATATGAAGCAATTATTATCCACACTTAAACAAATTGATCATAAAGGATACAAAGCATATAAAAGTATACAAGGGCATTATGGTTATACTAATTTTAATTTAGCTATTGATTACGTTCAGGGAGATCCATTTGCATCTCCTTCTAAGATAAGGATGATTATACCCGCGAGCAAACGGCCGATAAAACAAGAATGGCTAAAGACATATTCTAGAAAAATTGCGACCGAAGATGTAATTGCTAGAGTAGTAGGTGAGGCTGTTACAAACCAGGTTTCCACAGTAAAGGGGTCAGGTAAGAGTGGATTGATTATGTTTGATCAACCGGGACAAGAAAAGCTGGAGCGCAGTGCAGTACAAGTTAATTCCTCTTCTATAACCATTTGTATGTCTATCGGTCTTCCTGCAAATGGGAGAAAAATTAATGGGCGGGAAGCGGAGAAATTGTTCGCGCAAGCTCTACCTTCTATTATGAATAGTTCTGTATTTACAATAAAAGATGAGGAAATAGAACAGGCAAATATCCTCGCTGATCAACAAGATTCCATCCGGCAGCAAATGCGGGAGCATGGCTGGATTGCTTTTTTGGCAAACGGGTCAATCTTACCACGTGAGAGTGGTATTAGTAATCGCCCCTTAAAGGATGCAGTAGCTTTTCAAAGCCCATTAAAAAACGAAGTAGAGTTATCCATTCCCCATAGCAGGGAGCCTATTAGAGGAATGGCGATTAAAAAAGGGATCACACTAATTGTAGGTGGAGGATATCATGGGAAAAGTACAGTGTTACAGGCAATTGAAAGAGGTGTGTATTCCCATGTAGAAGGTGACGGACGAGAATTTGTCTTAACGGATGTGGATGCGGTAAAAATCCGAGCGGAGGATGGACGTAAAGTAAGTGGAGTGAATATTTCACCATTTATTAATAATTTGCCCCATGAACAGGATACAGCTTACTTTTTTACAGAAAATGCCAGCGGGAGTACTTCGCAAGCAGCTAATGTCATGGAAGCATTAGAAGCAGGTGCATCTACACTGTTAATTGATGAGGATACAAGCGCAACAAATTTTATGATTCGCGATCATCGAATGCAGTTACTCGTTCAGCAAAACAAAGAACCAATCACTCCGTTTATTGATAAAATAGCACAGCTTCGTGATCAATTAGCTATATCTACCATATTAGTAATGGGTGGATCAGGAGATTATTTTGCGGAAGCTGATACAGTAATTCGCATGGAAGATTATCTACCTTTTCATGTAACTGATGAAGCTAAATCGATAATGGAAAAGTACCCATTGGAACGGTCTGCTGCTGATGCAGGAACCTCTTTCGGTGATGTAACGAGTCGATATTTTCATCAGCGGTCCTTACAGACGAAAAAAGGGAAACGTGCAAAGGTGCAAGCAAAAGGCTTACATCATATTTTGATGGGAAAAACGGATATTTCTTTTGCTTACACGGAACAAATCGTTGATTCATCACAAACAAGAATGATTGCTGAGATTATTCAGTTCTTAGATAGAACACAGCGTTTGCAGGATACCACGCTTTATCAACTTCTTGATAAAATTGAGCATCAAATGACAGAAAAGGGATTGAGTTCTTTTACAGCTTTTCCAAATCAGCATCCGGGAGATTTAGCGCGTCCACGTAGATATGAAATTGCAGCTGTTTTCAATCGAATGCGGACTGCTGTGGTAAAGCAGTAATAGGAGGTTGGACATAACCAATGCATACAGATCAATTAAAGCAAGAGATTATCGAATACAGTAAAAAAATCGGTATTGATAAAATTGGTTTTGCCTCTGCTGATGTGTTTGGAGAATTAAAAGAAAGACTTCGGAGGCAACAGGAATTAAAGTATCAATCCGGTTTTGAAAAAGGAACGATTGAAGAACGGACTGAGCCTAAACGTTTACTTCCGGAGGCGCAATCCATTATCTCCATTGCGTTAGCATATCCATCTCGAATGAAAGATGCACCGAGAAGCACAAGGGAAGAAAGACGGGGTTTGTTTGCGAGGGCCTCTTGGGGTGTTGACTACCATATTGTTATGCGTGATCGATTAGAAAAATTGGCTGCGTTTATTCAAGAAAAAGTACCTGATGGCAAAAATAAAGTAATGGTGGATACCGGTGAATTATCAGACCGGGCTGTTGCAGAACGAGCTGGCATTGGTTTCAGTGGTAAGAATACGTCCATTATTACACCTGAATTTGGATCATTTGTTTACTTAGGGGAATTGATTACAAATGTTCCATTTGTACCAGATGAGCCAGTAGATGATAGCTGTGGGTCATGTACGAAATGTATTGATGCTTGTCCTACTGGCGCGATCGTTCAAGGTGGACAATTAAATGCGCAGCGCTGTATTGCCTTTTTAACGCAAACAAAGGATTTTCTCCCTGACGAATTTCGCTCTAAAATTGGTAACCGAGTTTACGGTTGTGATACATGTCAGGTTGTTTGTCCCAAAAATCACAAGGTGGATTTTCACATTCACCCAGAATTCGAACCAGAGCATGAAGTTGCTAAGCCAAAGCTTATTCCAATGCTGCGTATGTCTAATCGTGAGTTTAAACGTACATTTGGACATATATCAGGCTCTTGGCGAGGTAAAAAACCAATTCAACGTAATACACTGATTGCACTTGGACATTATAAAGATGAAACTGCAGTCGAAGAAATCATTGATGTCATGTTATCTGACCCTAGACCAGTCATTCGTGGGACGGCGGCATGGTCACTTGGCAAAATTGGAACAGAAGAAGCATTTCAAGCTATTAAACGAGCGATGGATAATGAAGATAATGAGCAAGTTCGATTTGAAATGGAAAAGGGATTAGCCTTTCGACCGCCCTCTTCTACCAAGTAGCTGAATAAATCGTTACATTACACTGAAAATATTTAGCTGTTTGACAAGCATTCCCTCCATATACTGCTATTGGAGGGTTTTAGACTATAAACCTTGCTATCACTGGGGTTGTAAAGGGTGGTTAAAAAACCTCCCCCAGTGAATCTTAAATACTTATCATAGAACTGAATACTGTTGCTGCTTTTTTGTCTGCTTGATCATCAGAATAAATTTGCTAGGAGAAATCGATAACTATGAATCTTTGCAATATCCACGCTCATTTCATTCCATTGGTAACTTTGATTTACGTATAAATCGATACAAACAACATACAGAGAAGGTAGTTAAAAAAGCGCTTATTATGCTGGGTTGTCAACTTAATAAAGTGAGCATTATAAAGCATCGAGAAATAACACTAGATGAAAACGGGAAAAACTCGGAACAGTGGAAAATTCGTGGCTATCAGTTAAAAGGCATTGTTGGTCAACGTCTTTCTATACCGCCATCAAATACAGAATATGACTGAAAAAGTGGACCAGCTGAAACTGGCATGAAACATTATATTAGTCGGCATTTAGTTAATCCTGATGATCCTAAACGTAAAATATCTAATCTTGTGATTGCACCAGACCAGAAGCGAGGGCAACATATTACCTGGCAAAGCCGTTTTAAAAATATAGCAGAAGAGTTGCAAGATATATCGCTAGCAACTGAACTAGGTTGGGATATTACACTCGACCTTGAAAATAGACAATATGTATTTGACGTCGTAGAAGGTGTAAATAAAACAACTGATCAAGATGAGGTACCACCAATATTATTTAGTCCTGAATTTGATGGTCAAAAATCAAACTTTTACCGACAGCGACATTAACATGAAAAACTATGGTTATGTAGCTGGTCAAGGTGAAGGTGTAGAGCGTGAGGTTATTGAAATAGGGGGAGCTACTGGTCTTGAACGTATTGAAACATTTATAGATGCTAGAGATGTAGCTGAAACAAGCCAACTAACAGAGCGTGGACAACAAAAGATGAAAGAACTGGAAAATGAGTTTTATCTGGAATCAGAAATATTAACGATGTCACCTTTTGTATATGGTAAAGATTACGATTTGGGTGATATTACAACTTTACAAAATAGAAGCTGGGGATTAACAAGGAATGCACGCATTACTGAGATAAGCGAGGTCTATGAACCGGGTACCTATCGAATTGATGCCACTTTTGGACAATCGAAGCCAACATTGCCAGAAAAGATTAAGGGGCAGTTTGCGGAGTATGAGAGGTTGCTTAAAATATGAGGATTTAATTAACGCTTAATAGGCGTTATTTTTTATGTTTGGGGGCGAGGGCTTGAAAAGGGGAAGCCCTCTGGCCACTTCAAAAAAGTGGTTAAGAATAAAGTACGATTATAGTTCTTTCGGTTAGGGGGTCGAGAATGGCAGACCAAGCAAAGGAAGTGGAGGACATGAAAGAATTCATAACGGTGCTCATGGATGTAAAAGTGTCACTTGCAGAACAAAGTGGGAAGTTGGACAGCTTGCTAGATATGAAAGATAAGATTAATGAAACTTATGACATCGCTAAAGGAGCGTATAATCGCTCAAAGGAAAACGAAAAAGATATTGACGATTTAAAGAAAGGAATATCATCCACTGCGAGCAAGGAAGATGTGGAACGTATTGTTAAGCAAAGAGAAAATATGTTTAAGAATTTACCGTCATGGTTGGCATTAGCCATATCCATAGCGGTTTTTTATTGACTTATTTAGCAAATTAAAGGGAGGAATTAACATGAAACAAGCAATAGTTAGATTAGTAGTATTAGGGATTTTATTAGCAAATCAGGCATTGGTGGTATTTGGTTGGAATCCATTACCATTTAGCGAAGATCAAATATATGAAGGTGTGTCAACTGTAGCTACAATTGGCGTAGCTGTATGGGCATGGTTTAAAGATAATCCTGTTACTAAAAAAGGTAAGCATAATGATAAATTTTTACGTGATAGGGGGATGAAATAATGCCAAAAATAATAAAAGATTTTATACCTAAATCTCAAACGAATCAGCGCCCTGGTCATTCTATGAAACCAAAATATTTAACAGTCCATAACACGTCTAACGAAAAGAAGGGTGCAGATGCAGAAATGCACAGTCGGTATTTGCATAATGGTGCAGGTGGCCGAGTGGTTGTTTGGCACTACACTGTCGATGACAAAGAAATATACCAATACATTCCAACGAATGAAAATGGCTGGCATGCTGGCGATGGTGAAAGAGGTACTGGAAATCGACAATCAATCGGTATTGAAATATGTGAAAACAGCGATGGTGACTTTAACAAAGCGGTTAAAAATGCTCAATGGCTTATTAAAAAATTAATGAAAGAACATAATATACCTATTGAACGTGTTGTACCACATAAGCATTGGTCGGGGAAAAACTGTCCTCATTTACTGCTGAATATGTGGAGTACATTTATAGATGGCATTGAGGGTAAAACCGTAGAAGCACCAAATCAAAAAGTAGAGTCCGAAACAGTAACTAATGGCTCTATTATCGATTACTTTAACAGCATTGGCAAAAACTCTAGCTTTAGCGCAAGAAAAAAATATGCTGCAGAATATGGTATTAAAGGTTATAAAGGTACGGAAGATCAAAACCTTGAATTGCTTCATAAAATGCGTAATGGTAAACCATCTAAACCTAGTCAAGCCAAAGGCACCGTTTATTTGCCTGCATCTGCAAAGACATGGAGAACGTACAAGCTTAATGTTAAACCTGTAAAGAAGAATAGCGATTGGAGCCTTACTCCTGCTCGGTATGGTGGATTAACTTATAAAATATTAGATAAACCATATCCAGATGTAGTTACTATTAAAACAGGAAGAGGTAAGCGTAATATTTATGTTGGTTCTGGTACTAGTGCTGTGATTAAGTAAGCCAAGTGACGTTAACAGTAAATGAGTGTGATTAGAATAAATAAAACCCCTCTTTACTTTGGAGAAAGTAGAGGGGCTTATTTTAAGGTGGAGACAGTTCGTTATAACGGCTCCATTTTTATTTTTTCCGCTATCCAATACTTATACAATAACTTAGAAGGAGGTGTTTATTAAAACTATTAATTTTTCAAATGAATTTATAAGCAATTCATGTTGATTTATTAAATTGGCTGGAGGATCTATACGTTCTAAATTAGTTAATATTTGTCTGTATAAATCAATGTTTTGGGTATCTGAATGATCCAATGCACAGCAGATTAGTTCCCCTATATTGACCAACTCGGAACAGTATTCTGTTAAGTCCATTTTTATCCCCCACTTATAGTACTAATTAGTAGTTATGCATTAGAAGTCACATTTTTGTCATTTATATCTGAATCGTAAGGATTTGTAGTACTGAAGCCACTATTTGAATTTATGAAATCACCAGTATTTAAAGAACCAGAACCCGAATTTGTATCGGAAGCACGCTTCGGAGCAACATAAAAGGAATCACCGAAGTTTATGATTGCCGGTCTTCCAACACGGTTAACTTTTATAGGACCAATAATTGATGGCATGATCTTCACCTTTCACTATTTATTTTATTTTTAGATTATGATTTTTTCATGTTACATGTGTCTAGATTGATAAAATATGTATGATGTGCACCCATTTAATCCTTCTTACATAGATTAGTATAGGTTTTTTAGTTAGGAGGAAAGCTTATGTACAATTATGGGTATCATTACTACCCCTATGAAGAAGACTACTATAGGCAACAACAGCTTACTGGTGATATAGAAAAGGCAATTAATGGGCAGTATAGCGCCATAAGTTGTTATGAAAAACTGGCTCGAATGGCTCCAACAATGGCTGAAAGAGAGCAAATACTGGAAATAAGGCAGGATGAAGTAAAACATTATCAACAATTTATTTCTATTTATACCAACTTAACGGGTAAACAGCCACAACCACAAATCATAGAGGAATGTCCAGATAATTATTTAGAAGGATTAGAATTTGCATTACAAGATGAACAAAAAACCACGGATTTTTATTTAGATATTTCTGATGAAGCAACAACACCGCAAATTAGAAGAACATTCAGGCGTGCTGCCGCAGATGAACAAAATCATGCAGTGTGGTTCTTATATTATTACATGAAAAATAGATAAACTAGGTCATATCGATTGATATAATAAGTATTATTTTTTACTATCTTTTGATAAGGCTAAAAAAGTAGTAAATATGTGAGAGCGGAGTGAATGAAAATAAGCCCCGTCCTTAGTTGGATGGGGCAGTTTTTTCATATTGTAAAAGCTTTTCAATTAATACGCCTATTGGAAGATCCAGCGCATCAGATATTTTTAAAAGTGTGCCCAACCTCATGTTTTGAATCGATGAATTTTTTTGAACCAAATTTGAAAATACGGATTCTCTTACACCACTCTTTTTTGACAGAGCGTACCGAGTCATTTCATATTCTTTACAAAGTGAGTCAATAGGGTGCATATTATTTCTTCCCTTTCTTTTTTCTATCCCAATATTTTTTACGTAACCAAACAATCAGCAATGATCCTGCAACTACGATTAACAATATATTAATTATGTTTTCCACCATATTATTTATGGTATACTGTTATTGAGAGTGAGGGGATTAACCCCCACGTCTCATTCTTTGGTTTTCTAGTCGTAATTTCTCGGCTTCTCGTTTCGATTTCGTACCGTCGTGCCAGACTTTTCGAATCGTTACGATGCCGGTTATTACGGCTATTATTTTTAACAGTATAACCATTTCTTACCTCCTTTCTATAATCCTATTATACTACATTCAAATGTAGTAGTAAAGAGTAAATAGACAAATTTTTAATTTATTTTTTTCTTGAAAACAGAATGGATGTTCTTGTACAATAATAGAAACAAATGTTCTTGTTGGAGGTAATTACATGACTGCGGTACCTAAACCACCTAAAGGTAAAAAGAAGTCAGCTAGTAACAGCCCAAAAATGACAGAAGATAAGGCTCTTGGAGATTTCTGAACGACTAGCTGACGCATTGGATTTTAGGAATGAGGTTACAATTACTACATATAGAAAAGGAAAGTACGAAAAGTTTACAGGTATTATCCAAAGTGCAAACCCTGAAACGAAAATGATCACTTTTAGTGTTGGTAATTTCGAACATCATAAGATCAGCGCAAATATTATTGTAGGTGTAGAATGAAAAAGAGAAGGCTTTGAAACCTTCTCTTTTTTAATGATTTAAAATTAGGATACACCTGTCCGCGCGAAATTAAAATGCTCCCCCAAACCTCCCCCAGATGAATAAGTTTATATACTTGATTTCAAGAAACACAATTTCTATGGAATATCCCTAAATCCTTATGATTGCTGGTTTTCTGTTGATTAAATAGTGTTATTTAGAAACCTTTATCAATATACTGCTATTGGAGGGGATTTTCTATGGAAAAATTAAAGGAACTGTGGCTCCATTTTTTTAAGAGCAATCGGTGGCAAGAGACTTGGTGGGAGAGAAAGCAATCATTATTTGAGGAACGAAAAGCAAAAATTGTACAGATTAAAGGAAATGGTCATATGCATAGAAAGCTACGCTATGATCATGCTTCACACTATGATTATAATTTACATTTATCATTTTTAGTTAAGCAAAAGGATCAATTATATTTAGAGGAGACTGTCTATCCATATACATTTCGACTAGATCAAGGAGAGATTGTTGGTCATTCGTTAAAAAGAGTACTTCATGAAGAAAAAGTAAGTAAAGTGATGCCCGATGATATTATTGGTGGCGATGGAGATGATCGTTTTTCCTATGATCGAAATGCTGCGGTTCGTTACGCTGAGCGATGGTGGAATAGCTATAATCCAGCGTTTAAACAGTTCGATGTAGATTGCACTAATTTTATTTCTCAATGCTTACTTGCAGGTGGTGCGCCAATGAGGGGAGCTCCAGATAGGGCAAGAGGCTGGTGGTATGGAAATAATAGCTGGAGTTACAGTTGGGCGGTTGCTCACTCTCTGCGTTGGTATTTAAGTGGTTCAACACAAGGACTAAGAGGAGAAGAGGTGGAAACGGTAGCAGATTTAATTCCGGGTGATGTTATCTGTTATGATTTTGAGGGGGATGGACGGTGGAACCATAATACAATTGTTGTCACAAAAGATGCTTATGGTATGCCATTAGTGAACGCACATACAGATAATAGTAGGCATCGCTATTGGTCTTATGAGGATTCAACAGCATGGACACCTGAGATTAAATATAAATTTTTCCGGATTTATTAAAGTAGTGCTATACTAGGAAAGTAGTACGTAGGTAAGGAGAATGAAAAAGTGAGTTTACACGTTGTTTTATATCAACCAGAGATACCAGCAAATACTGGAAATATAGCTAGGACTTGTTTGGCTACTAACGCAACATTGCATTTAATCCATCCTCTTGGATTTTCAACAGATGATAAGATGGTACGAAGAGCTGGATTAGATTATTGGAAAGAAGTAGACATCCGTGAGTATCCTTCAATCGAAGAGCTGTACCGCACATATCCAAAGGCTTCTTATTATTATATAGAAAACTTTGGGACCAAGCATTATACAGATTATGATTTTAGTAATATAGAAGAAGAACTATTTTTTGTATTTGGTAGGGAAACAAATGGCATTCCACATGAATTATTGCATGGTAAGGAAGATCGTTGTTTACGAATTCATATGGGAGATCAGGTGCGATCATTAAATTTATCAAATACGGCAGCAATTATCGTATATGAAGCATTGAGACAGCGAGGATTTCCAGGTTTAAACTAATAACATACATTACTACCAGGATTTATAAAAAAGGCAATCGTTAGTATTCCAGTAAGGGAAAAACGAAACGAATGCCTTTTTTTGTTAGATCATTTCCAACTATTGGCTATTTTTCGGTATACCAGGCTTTGATTCGTAACCAGATGTGAAAATAGAAACTAGAAATACGATTATAACACCCATTAGTAACGCCAATTTCATGTGGACATCCTCCTTTTATGTAAGAGACCATTATAATTAATGTTTCCTCTATTATAACGAATTATTTAGAAAAAGTGAACAAAGTCTCTTCTAACTTAAAAGAAAACCTATATTTAGTAGTTTTGGTGAATACTTATTCAATTATAGGCTATATGGCATTTCTATTAGAGTTAATCATTTGAAAGTTAATCATTTGAAAATTACAACTATATTAATGGTTGGAACAATATATTGTTTCCACTAATAAAATAGGGTATATTAGTTGATGTAATCATTCGTCAGTTCTATAATGTAGAATGAATAATGTATACCGTTTCATAACGGATAACGCTAACTTCTAATGGGGGTATAAAAGGTGGCACAGAGCGAAGAATCTAATGAGAGATTCTGGTCAGAATTTCATGGTCCAAATATGGGGTATATTGAAGAGCAATATGATTTGTATAAAGAGGATCCAGAGGCAGTAGATCCATCCATAAAGCAGATGTTCAATGAGCATGGAGCCCCTCAATGGTTATCTCATGCAAATGATTCAAATCAGGCAGTACAGGCTACATCAATAAATGATGTGAAGAAGCTTACCTCAGCAATGAAACTTGTTGAGGCTATTCGTCGTTTTGGACATTTGGAAGCAGATATTTACCCGGTTGGACTCAAAGAACGTAAATCAGAGTTGGTAGAGCCAGCTACGTATGGTTTAACTAATGAGGATTTACTAAATATGCCAGCCAATTGGCTATGGGAAAAAGCACCGAGTAAAGTTGAGAATGGATTAGATGTAATTAAAGAACTTAAAAAATATTATTCCGGAACAATTACATTTGAATATGATCATGTCAATAATGATGAAGAACGAAAATGGTTACTGGATTTAATTGAATCAGGAAAAGCTCGATTAGACTTGTCTAAAGATGAGAAAATTCAATTATTAGAGCGACTTACACATGTAGAAGGATTTGAAAGCTTTCTACAAAAAACCTTTGTAGGGCAAAAGCGTTTCTCAATAGAAGGACTAGAAGCAATGGTACCAATGCTTGATCAAATTGTTACGTATGCTAGAAAAGATAAGATTGAGAATATTATGATGGGGATGGCTCATCGTGGACGTTTAGCTGTACTAGCACATGTTTTAGGAAAACCATATGATAAGATTTTCTCTGAATTCCATCATTCTCCAAACAAAGAATTAATTCCATCAGAAGGATCAATGGGGATTAATTATGGATGGACTGGAGATGTGAAATATCACTATGGGGCGACAAAGGAACCAGTAGGTGATGAAAACCATACACGGATTAGACTGGCTCATAATCCATCGCACTTAGAATTTGTAAATCCGGTTGTTGAAGGTTTTGCACGTGCTGCACAGGATGATCGTTCAGAAAGTGGTTATCCAAAACAGGACATGAATAAAGCGATACCGGTTGTGATCCATGGTGATGCAGCATTTATCGGAGAAGGTGTTGTTGCAGAAACGCTTAATATGAGTGGCTTACCAGGATATTCAACAGGCGGATCACTTCATATCATAGCAAATAACCTAGTTGGTTATACAACAGATCAAGTTGACGGACGTTCTACACGTTATGCAAGTGATTTAGCTAAGGGATTTGAAATTCCTATTATTCATGTGAATGCTGATGATCCAATTGCTTGTGTTTCTGCTATGAAAATTGCTTACGAGTACCGTCAAACGTTTCATAAAGATTTTCTAATTGATTTGGTAGGGTACCGTCGCTATGGACATAACGAAATGGATGAGCCGAGAATGACGCAACCTGACCTTTATAAGAAAATTGATAAGCATCCGACAGTAGCAAATGTATATGCGAAGGTGCTTGAAGATAAAGGTCTTATAAATGAGAATGAATTTAATGAGCTGAAGAAAAGTACGGAAGCAGAACTTCAGGAAATATATAATAGTATGAAAGAAAATGAAACCGGCAAATGTAATCCAATGCCAATGCCAGAAGCATTGACAAACGGACTTGATCAATTTGAAACAGCTATTGATGTGGATACATTGAAAGCTTTGAATAAAGGGTTAATGCAACGCCCTGAAGGATTTAATAGCAATAGAAAGCTAGAGAAAATTCTTAAGCGACGTGAAAATGCGTTAGAAGAGGGTGGCAAGGCTGATTGGGGTACTGGAGAAGCGCTTGCTTATGCTTCCATTCTCCAAGACGGGATTCCGATTCGCTTGACTGGTCAAGATACGGAAAGAGGTACCTTTGCTCACCGCCATCTTGTCCTACATGATGTAGAAACAAATGATAAATTTAGTCCGATGCATGGGTTGAAAGAATCTAAAGCATCATTTGATATACGAAATAGTCCATTATCTGAAGCTGGTGTGTTAGGGTATGAATATGGCTATAGTGTTCAGGCTTCTAATACATTAGTTATTTGGGAGGCGCAATTTGGTGACTTTGCCAATGCTGCTCAAGTAGTTTTTGACCAATTCATCTCCGCTGCACGTGCGAAATGGGGAGAAAAATCAAATATGGTCATGCTGTTACCGCATGGTTATGAAGGTCAAGGTCCAGAGCATTCGAGTGCTAGACTAGAACGGTTCCTGCAAATGGCAGCAGAGAATAACTGGATTGTAGCTTACGTGACTTCATCTGCTCAATTCTTCCATCTTATTCGTAGGCAGGCTGCTTTGCGTAATAGAGAGGAAGCTAGACCATTGGTTGTGATGACACCAAAGAGTAGTTTAATTCGAAATCAGCGTATTGCTTCAGAAGCGGAAGAGTTTACACAAGGTAAATTCCAGCCGATACGTCAACAGCCTAACTTAAAGGTGAGCAAGAAGAATGCAAAACGCTTGCTAATTGGTAGTGGTAAGGTCATGGTGGATATTGAAGAGGCAATAGAACATTCAGAAGAAAAATTTGATTGGTTACGTGTACTACGATTAGAACAAATCTATCCATTCCCTAAAAAGGAACTGGAAAAAGAGCTAAAGGCCTTGCCGAACCTGGAAGAAATTGTATGGGTTCAAGAAGAGCCAAAGAACATGGGAAGCTGGGATTTTGTTGATGATTATTTAAGAGATCTGTTACAGGATGGTCAGAAACTTAGATATATTGGACGCCCAGACCGTTCAGCTCCAGCTGTAGGAGTGCCTAACGTGCATAAAACAGAGCAAAATGAAATCGTACAAAAAGCGATCAACCCATCAAAAGGAGGAGATTCCAATGAATGAAATTAAAGTACCAGAGCTAGCTGAATCCATAACAGAAGGAACAATTGCAGAATGGTTAGTAAAAAAAGGTGACAGTGTTGAAAAAGGTGATCCAGTAGTAGAATTAGAAACAGATAAGGTCAATGTGGAAGTCAACTCCGATTTCGCTGGTGTTATTACCGAAATCATTCGTGAAGAAGGCGATGATGTAGAAGTTGGCGACGTTATTGCGAAAATTGACGAAAATGGGGAAGCGGGCAACAGCAGTTCTACTTCTGAAGAAAAGAGTGAACCGCAAGAATCTAAAACCGAAGAAGTTAAAGAAACGAAGAAAGCCGAAACACCGGCAAAAGAAGATTCCAGTGCTAAAGGTGATGTGATCGCTTCTCCAGCTGCCCGTAAACGAGCACGTGAACTTAATATTGATTTAAGTGCGGTTAGCCCTCGAGATCCACTTGGTCGAATTCGTCCAGAGGATGTGGAAGCTGCTGCTAGCGGTGCGAGCAATACATCTAAGCCTGCTAAAGAGGAGAAAAAACCAGCTGAAAAAACAGAATTTGCTAAGCCTGTGGAGCGAGTTAAAATGTCTCGCCGCCGTCAAACAATTGCTAAGCGCTTAGTTGATGTTCAACATGAAGCAGCGATGCTTACGACGTTTAATGAAGTTGATTTAACCAATGTCATGAAACTTCGAAGTGAAAGAAAAGAGAAGTTTATCGAAAAGCATGGGGTTAAACTAGGATTTATGTCCTTCTTTACAAAGGCAGTAGTAGGAGCGCTTAAAGACTTTCCTTTATTAAACGCAGAAATTCAAGGTAATGAATTAGTTATCAAAAAATTCTATGACATTGGCATTGCAGTTTCCACTGATGATGGACTCGTAGTTCCGGTAGTTCGTGATGCTGATCGCCTTGACTTCGCAGGAGTTGAGAAGGAAATTGGTAGCCTTGGTAAAAAGGCTCGTGATAAGAAGTTAGAAATGAGTGAGTTACAAGGTGGATCATTTACCATAACGAATGGTGGTACTTTTGGTTCTATGCTATCAACTCCAATTTTAAATGCACCACAGGTGGGGATTCTAGGGATGCATAACATCCAAAAGCGGGCCATGGTAATGCCTGATGACACAATTGAAGTACGCCCAATGATGTACCTTGCACTTTCATATGATCACCGTATTGTAGATGGTAAGGAAGCAGTTCAATTCCTAGTTAGAGTGAAACAACTGCTTGAAGACCCATATGATTTATTACTAGAAGGCTAATTACAATTCTAGAACAAAACCTTGCTTTGATGTTTATCGAAGCAAGGTTTTTTGTAGAGGAAATTATAAAATTTGTCCATATGAATAAATATAGGCGTGTTGAGCCCAGTCCTGCTTAAGCGCTAGAAACTAGGAGACTTCACGAATCGCCTTAATCTAAGTCATCATTGGCTCGCAAGCACACCATGATTCCTTTATCTTCGTTGACTCGCTCCAGTCGCTAATTTTCTAATCGAGCGTTTGCGCTTTTGTTCTAAGTTAAGAAAGTATAAAATCAGTGCAATGACTGCGTTAAGCCAAGTAGTTATTTTGAAATGTTTGATGTATATTGGCAATGCTCCGACTAATTACTTCGCTTTCCGCGGGCACGGCCTCAACTAACTTTGCAAAGAAGAACACGTTGCAAAGTGGATTTTCGGCTCGCGCTAATCCCGCAGGAGTCTACGTAATTCGTCTCCGCTATGAGAAGGTGCAACAATTCTTGCTCATAAGTAATAGGTTGACTTTTTTTACAATGGGTAAAGTGAAAATCGCTATCCGTGAGATAAAAGCAGCTGTGTTACTTCATGCTAGCGTTGTAGAGCCTGATAATAGCGAAGGGCGGCCACTTCAAC